>JAJYSD010000017.1 GCA_021793745.1 Bacillota bacterium | reverse complement strand
GGTATTCTGCGGACGCTTGGAAATAGTTCACCTGAAGGAAATCCGGCCATCCACCCATACTAACACCAAAGGAGGTGAATCCCGATGCCACGGCAACGCAATCGCCTCCTGGTACCGGGGGCAGCTCAGATTTTGAACCAGTTTAAGGAGGAAATCGCCGCCGAATTCGGTGTTACCCTCGGGCCGGAAACGACGTCCCGGGGAAACGGTTCCGTCGGCGGCGAAATTACCAAACGTCTGGTGCAGCAGGCGCAGCAGGATCAATTGTAATGATCCCCAAGGCGGATCGATTCGACCGGGCCCCTTGAGCTTTCAAGGCGGTCCGGTCTTCGCTTTTTTTAGGAGAAAACGGTTAAGCGGTGCATGATTTATTTTGATCGTCGGCCGAGAAAACATTCCCTCCGGAGGCCCGATGCAGCCCGTCCATCATAATCGGAGGCGCCGGCGCATAAGGGTTAAAAAGAGATGGAGGGCTCGTTCCATGCGCAAAGGGACCGTCAATTTTCATCGCCGTCTTATCCAATGGTTGGATCTTCCTCCCGATGTGACAGCGAATGTTCCCCGCATTCAGATGGTCGGATTTTCCCAGTTGATCGTGGAGAACCACCAGGGCGTGGATTTTTTCAGCGATTCCGAAATCCGACTGAAAGCCGATCGCGGGAAAATTCGGATTCAAGGCGAAAACCTGGTGATTCGTTCAATTTTCCCGGAGGAGATATGGATTGAGGGAAACATCGTCGAAATGAGGTTGGTCGATTAGGGGGAGAGGACTGTTGCTCGATTTTATCAAGGGAAAAGTATCCATCGAATTGTCGGGCGCCCGGATTACTCCGCTCATCAATGAGGCGATGCGAGAGGAGATCGTTCTGGGGGATATCCATTTTTTAGAGGAAGAGAGGATCCGGTTGACCGTTCTTCTCCCCGATTTTTACCGTTTGGTGAAAATGATCCGTCGCACCGATATCCGGATGCGCATCTTGTCCAAGAAGGGTCTTCCCTTTTTGCTTTCCAAAATGTACAAGCGTAAGTTTTTTGCGATCGGGATCCTTCTCTTTATATTGTTGCTGATGGCGATGAGTTCCTTTGTCTGGAGAGTGGAGGTGGAAGGGAACGAGCGGATTCCGGAGGCGAAAATCTTGACGTTTGCCCGGGAGGCGGGGGTGTTTCCCGGACAGTTGAAATTTCGGGTTCCGGAAAACGAAGAGATCCAGCACCGGCTGTCGGCGCGTCTGCCCCAGGCCTCCTGGGTGGGTTTCCGCATGGAAGGCACCCGTGCGGTGATTACGGTCGTCGAGAAAGAGGGGATAGAGGAAAAGCAAGAACGGTCCCCGGGGCCGGTTCACCTGGTGGCCCGGCGAAAGGCGCTGATTTATGACATGCGGGTGGAACAGGGCAAACCGGTAGTCCAGGTGAACGACATGGTGAAAAAGGGGCAGATGCTGGTTTCCGGTGTGTACGGGGCCGAGGAGGGTTCTGGTTCGGACCGGATCGTGGGCGCCAAGGGAAAGGTGTGGGGGGAGGTTTGGTACGATTCCCAAATCGTGGTCCCCCTGGAACAGAAAAGAAAGGTTTACACGGGGAATCGCGATACGGGCTATTATCCCTATGTGGCTTCGCGGATGCTCCGGTTGCCCTTTTTGTATCCGGTTCCCTTTCAGGAATTTGAAACGGTGGAACGGTTGCATGTTCTCCATCTGTTTAATTGGCGCATCCCCATCGGGTGGGTGGAGGAAGAACGGCTGGAGATGAGATGGGTCAAGCAGCGGCTGACCCCCCAGGAGGCCATCCGTTTGGGGCAGGAGAGGGCCCGGGCTGACGTACGGGAGAAAATTGGTCCCGACGGCCGCATTTTGATGGAAAAGGTTTTGCAACCCCGTATCGATAATGGTAAAGTTTATATGAAAGTACACTTTGATGTCATTGAAAATATTGCGATATCTCAACCGATTTTGCAAGGAGAATGAGTCCTTTGTCCGAATCGACCAAAATCGTATTGCGTGATGCAGCGGAGGCCCTGGCCCTCTTTGGACCTTATGATGTGTTTTTGAAACGGATCGAAGCCGAAACGCCCGCTAAGATCGTGACCCGGGGCGAGGAAGTGGTGATCAGCGGCTCCCCGGAGGAACGGGAAATTTTGCATCACCTGTTTCGCGTTCTCCTCGCCCTGGTCCGCAAAGGAGTGATCCTGTCCGAGCGGGATGTGATCTATGCCCACCGGCTGGCCAAACAGGGACTGGCTGATGAACTCCTGGAGCTCTATAACGAGAAGGTGGGCGTCACCTACAAGGGGAAAACCGTCCGGGCAAAAACGCTGGGGCAGCGCCATTATGTATCGGCCATCAAAAAGTCGGACATTGTGTTCGGCATCGGCCCCGCCGGAACGGGAAAAACCTTCTTGGCGGTCGCTATGGGCGTCACTTCGCTCAAATCCCACCGGATCAAACGGATCGTACTGACTCGTCCGGCGGTGGAAGCCGGGGAAAACCTTGGTTTTCTTCCGGGAGACCTGCAGGAAAAGGTGGACCCGTACCTCCGCCCCCTGTACGATGCCCTTTATCACATGCTCGGCGTTGAACAAGTGTCGAAAATGATGGAAAAGGGGATCATCGAGGTGGCCCCCCTGGCCTACATGCGGGGGCGGACGCTGGAGGATGCCTTTGTGATCCTGGACGAGGCCCAAAATACCACGCCGGAACAGATGAAGATGTTCCTCACCCGATTGGGTTTCGGTTCCAAAATGGTGGTAACGGGTGATGTCACCCAGGTGGATCTGCCGAAGGGGAAAAAATCCGGTCTTGTGGAAGCGGAGCGCATCCTTCGCGATATCGAGGGAATCCGCTTTATTCACTTGACCCAGGAAGACGTGGTGCGACATACCCTCGTCCAGAAAATCATCGACGCTTATGCCCGAAACAGTTAAGGGTTTGCCCAAGGAGTCGAGTCCTGGATGGAACCAAAGGTAAAGCCAAACACCGCCAGGCGGAAGCAATCGTCCTTTGCGTCCGGCTGGCGTTCGAGCGCATGGGCCCGATTTGCCCTTTATGTGGCGATCGGGATTGTCAGTTATTTTTTGTTGCTCAATCCGGTTTTGCCGAAACAGTATGATCTCGAGCCGGGGGCAGTCAGCCCGGAGACGATCGTGGCGCCGGTGACCAAGATCGATCAGCAGGCGACGGAACAGGCGCGCCAGGAGGCGGCCCAGTCCGTCCCGCTGCAATACCGTCAGGATGAACAGATCACCAACCGGCAACTGGAACGGTTGGAACGGGTTTTCGATCAGCTCCAGGGAAAACCGGAAAAATCCTCCTTGTCCGAGGCGGAGAAGGTCCAACGGCTCCGCTCGTTGATTCCTGCCATGCCCGATGAGGTTTACACCGCCTTGGCGGGGATCCCGGAGAAGGAGATCCAGGATGTTCGTTCAGCCAGCCGGAAGGTGTTGCAACAGGTATTGTCCGAGGGCGTACGCCCCGCTCAGCTGGTGCAAAAGCGGGAACAGGCCGAGCAGTTGTTGAAGGACGTCCCCCTCCGGAAGGATGCGAGAAAAGCGGTTCGGGAACTGGTACGAACCCTGATCGTTCCCAACGTCGTGGTCGATCAGGCGTTGACCGATGCCCTGCGGGAGACGGCCCGGGAGAGCGTCAAACCCGTGGTCATCCAAAAGGGGGACGTGATTGTTGCCGCCGGAGAGGTGGTCACCGAAGAGAATATCCGGAAATTGAAAGAGCTGGGTTTGCTCCTGCAAAACCTCAATCACCGGTTTTATGCGGGATTGACCCTGTTTCTTCTGATCTGGCTGGCGCTGCTCTATATCTTTGTTCACCGCTTTCATCGGGAAATCCATGACGACAACCGCAACGTGTTGATGATGGCGGCGGTGGTGATCCTCAACCTGCTGGCGATGAAGGTCGTATCCCTGGGGCAGGGTTTGGAGTGGGCCATGGTGGGTTATTGCGCCCCCTTCGCCTTTGGGACCATGCTCATCGCCCTGCTCCTGGATACCCGTTTGGCCATCTGGTTTGGCGTCCTTTTCAGCTTGGCAGCGGGGATTCTCTTCAACGATGAACAACTGCTGCTTTTTGATTATCGTTACGGGTTGGTCGCCCTGGTGAGCGGGACGGCAGGAGCCTTGTCCCTGGCAGGGGTGCGCAACCGTCCATCGATCCTGCGGGCGGGATTGTTCGCATCCCTGTCCGGAACGGTCGCCATCGTCGCCCTTCACCTCCTCATGTCGGCGGAGGGGGATCTGAGACTCCTTCTCCAGTCGGTCGGTTTCGGCCTTCTCTCCGGCTTGTTGTCCGCCGTATTGACCATCGGCTTCCTGTCGTTGTTTGAAACCGCCTTCGACATTCTCTCGCCGCTTCGCTTATTGGAACTTTCCAACCCCAACCATCCCCTATTGCGCAAACTGCTGGTGGAGGCTCCGGGAACCTACCACCATTCCGTCATGGTGGCCAACCTGGCGGAAGCGGCGGCGGAAGCGATCGGCGCGGATGGTCTTTTAGCCCGGGTGGGGGCGTATTATCATGATATCGGCAAGACGAAAAGGCCGCAGTTTTACATCGAGAATCAGATGCAGATGGAAAACCCCCACGACAAGATCTCTCCCCATTTGAGCAAAACGATCATTCTCTCCCATCCCAAGGATGGAGTGGAGATGCTTGAGGAACACCGCATTCCCAAGCCGATTCGGGATATTGCCGCCCAGCATCACGGTACGACCCTGCTCAAATATTTTTATCACAAGGCGAAGGAGATTAACGGCGAAAATCAGGTGTTGGAGGAGGATTTTCGCTATCCCGGTCCAAAGGCGCAATTCAAGGAAGCGGCGATCGTAGGCATTGCCGATGGGATTGAAGCGGCTGTGCGCTCTTTGTCCCGTCCGACACCGGGGCGGATCGAATCCATCGTGCGCAAGGTGATTCGGGAGCGGTTGGAGGACGGTCAATTCAACGACTGCGACTTGACGATGAAGGAGCTGGAGTTGATCGCGCAATCCATGTGCGAAACCCTTCAGGGCATTTTTCATGTCCGGATCGAGTACCCCGAGGAGGTATCGGGGAAGGGAAAGGATGTCAAAAATGGGGCTGTCGGTTGATATTCAAGTGCAAATTCCTGTAGCGGAAGAGGAACGGACGGTGCTGGGATGGATCCGGCCCAGCCTGGAGGAAGCCGCCGCGCTGGAGGGGTTGCCCTCGGCGGAGGTTTCGGTCACCATTGTGGACGATGAGAGCATCCGCCGGTTGAACCGGGAATTTCGTCAGGTGGATCGCCCCACCGATGTCCTGTCCTTTCCCCAGTGGGAGCCGGGGGAGAAGATGGAGGGAGCCGGGGATGATCCCCTCCCTCTGGGAGACATCGTCATCTCCTTTCCGCGCGCCCGAAAGCAGGCGGAGATGTACGGCCATTCCCTGGAGCGGGAAATCGGATTTCTGGCGGTCCACGGTTTTTTGCATCTTTTGGGGTATGATCATGAAACGGAAGAGGAAGAGCGCCGGATGTTTTCCCGCCAGGAGGAGATTTTGGGGCGAGTCGGCCTCAAAAGGTAGGAGTGGTGGCCCATGTGGCTGACCAAACTGCTACATAGTTTTCGCTTTGCGCTGGAAGGACTAAAATATACCCTGGTGACCCAGCGCAACATGCGGATCCATTACCTGACGGCGCTGGGGGTTCTGCTGCTGAGCCTTTATCTTCCGCTCAGCAAAACCGAGGTTCTCCTGTTGTTCATCGCGATCGTTCTCGTGCTGGTGGCCGAACTTTTTAACACCGTCGTGGAAGCGGTCGTCGACATGTTTACGAAGGAGTTTCATCCCTTGGCCAAGGTGGCCAAGGATGTGGCCGCGGGGGCTGTTCTCCTCGCCGCCGGTTTGGCGGTGGTGGTCGGTGTAAGCATTTTTTATCCTTATCTCGATCTGTTAAAGTTTCCCTATTTTGAAGAGAGCCCCGTACCCCCCAACATCGAAATGGTGGCGATCCTGGTTTTCGATTTCTTCCTGACGCTGCTTCTCAAGAGCTGGTTTCATCGCCTGGGACGCCCCCATTGGGAACCCAGCATGACCACGTCGATCGCCTTCTGCATCGCCACATCCGTCGCCCTGATGATTCGCCATCTGCTCATCGCCCTTCTGGTATACCTGCTTACGGCCCTCCTGGTAGGGACGAGGCTGCGGATCAAAACACGGAGAAGTCCGGTCATCATCGGAGCGGTTTTAGGCACCGTCGTCGCACTCATCGGGTTTATTTTGCTGTAATGGAGCCGTGAAAGGAGAACCCTTCGGACATGTTCAAGTCGATGCGCAACCATCTCATCCTCGGCACCTTGGCGCTGCTTCCCGCCCTGGCCACCCTTTACGTGCTGAAACTGCTCTTTCAGTTTATCGACCCGGCTCTGGGGATCGCCGTGGCCCGGATCTTGGAGTGGGTGGGGATTGTGGAGTTTCCCCTCCAGGTGGGGAAGCTCCGGTTTGAAACCCATATTCCCGGGGTGGGATTGCTCCTCACCCTGGGGCTGCTCCTTTTGATGGGGATGATGGCCAAAAGCTTGTTCGGCCGACAGGTCATCCTTTTTACGGAGCGGATATTCTCCCGGATTCCCATCGCCCGCGGAATCTACTCCACCGTCAAGCAGATCACCAATGCCTTCGGCCATGACCCGTCTTCCTTCAAGCGCGTAGTGATGGTGGAGTATCCGAGGAAAGGCTTATACACCCTGGGATTTTACACGGGGGAGAGCAACGGCGAGATCCAGGGGCGGGCCGGGAAGAAGGTCTTGAATATCTTCCTACCCACCACACCCAACCCCACTTCGGGTTGGCTCGTGCTCATTCCGGAGGAGGATGTCATCTTTTTGGACACATCGGTGGAGGACGGGTTAAAATACATCATCTCCGGCGGGGTGGTGGTCCCCCCCTGGAAGGGGCGTGGAGGGCGGGCCGAGGGCGGCTTTTCTTCCCCGGAGCCCGGGGAATCTCCGGGAATCCAGATCCTGCACGAGGAGAGGTGAAGCTGTGAAAGAGAGGTTGCTCACCGAAGCGCGAAGGGCAAGGGAGCAGGCCTATGTTCCCTACTCCCGCTTTCCCGTGGGAGCGGCGCTCCTGGCCGATGACGGGACGGTATACGGCGGATGCAATGTGGAGAATGCCTCCTACGGACTGACCAACTGCGCGGAGCGGACCGCTCTGTTCAAAGCGATTTCCGAGGGGAAGCGCCGGTTTGTGGCCCTGGCCGTTGTGGCGGACACGCCGGATCCCGTCACCCCCTGCGGGGCTTGCCGCCAGGTGATGATCGAATTGTGCCCGCCGGACATGAAAGTGTACCTGGCCAATCTGAACGGAGCGTTGAAGGAAACCACCGTAGGGGCGTTATTACCCGACTCCTTTGGCAGGGAGGAGCTGCAGCATGAGTCATAAATCAGGGTTTGTCGCGCTGATCGGCCGGCCCAATGTGGGGAAATCGACCCTGATGAACCACGTAGTCGGCCAAAAGGTGGCCATCATGTCGGATAAACCGCAGACGACGCGCAACAAGATCCGAGGCATTTTTACCGACGAGCGGGGGCAAATCGTCTTCCTGGATACGCCGGGCATCCACAAACCCAAGTCGAAGCTGGGGGAACGTTTGGTTCAAACGGCGCAGGCCACCCTGGAAGAGGTGGACTTGATCCTCTTTCTGGTGGACGCCGAGGAGGGATTGGGACCGGGGGACCGCTTCATCATCGGACACCTCCAACAGGTCAACACCCCCGTTTTCCTGGTGGTGAACAAGATCGACCGGGTTCATCCCGATTCCTTGCTGCCCTTGATCGATGCTACCGCCGTCTCCATTCCTTTCAGGAAGTGGTTCCCATTTCCGCGCTCCAGGGAAATAATACGGCCACCCTGGTAAAGCTGATCTTCGACAACTTGCCCGAAGGACCGGCCTACTACCCGGTGGATCAGGTGACCGATTCGCCGGAACACTTCATCGTCGGCGAGCTGATCCGTGAGAAGGTGCTCTTCCTCACCCGGGAAGAGATTCCCCATTCCGTGGCCGTCGTGGTGGAAGAGATGACCCGCAAGGAGCAGGGGGAGACGGTGTATATCCGGGCGACCATCTTTGCGGAGCGCCCTTCCCAGAAGGGGATCCTGATCGGAAAGCGGGGAGCCATGTTGAAGGAGGTGGGCCGCCTCGCCCGGGAGGAGATCGAACGTCTCCTCGGAAATCGGGTGTTTTTGGACCTCTGGGTGAAGGTGAAAAAGGATTGGCGGAACGAGGAGGCCTATCTCCGCCGGTTCGGCTATCGGGAAGTGGATTGAGAAGGGCAAATGGACGCGAGTGTCCTTGGCGGCGCGTTCTTCGGATGGGAAGGGGATCCGCCTCGGCTCCCGGCCGTCCGGACCCGGGCCGGAAGCGCCACAGCATTTCCCGCTTTCGGCAAGGTTTTTCGGATCGGACGGGATGCAGCCGCTAGCAATATTTCCATGTCATACTCCTCCGCCCCCCGGTCATTCTAAACATTGGAGAGAATGATCACCACTGACGTCAGGGAAAGGATGGGTGCTGGTTGCGCAATCTCTATTGGAATGTCTTTGCGGTAACTGGCAGTATCGATGCGTACCTGATGTACAAGGGAGTCGACGAGGATCTGGACAACTCTACCGATGAGGACCGGGAGGAGCAGGAGACGGAGGAAGTTCATTAGGGGAAGGGCTTGTCATGCTGGTTAAAACCGAAGGAATCGTCATTCGGACCCGGGATTACGGGGAGAGTCACAAGGTGGTCGTCCTTTTTACCCGGGAGCGGGGCAAGTTGCCCGTCTTGGCCCGAGGGGCCAAAAAGCCGAGGAGCCGCTTGGGAGCGGTGACCCAACTTTTCACCCATGGCCAATACCTCTGTTTTCTCGGTTCCGGAATGGGCACCCTCTCCCAGGGGGAGCTGATCTCCTCCCATCACGCCCTTCGCTCGGATCTTTTTTTGACGGCGACGGCCGCCTACCTGGTGGAGCTGCTGGACCGATTGACGGAGGATATGGAGCCTTTGCCTGTGTTGTACCGGCTGCTTTCCTCCACCCTGGATCAACTGGAGGAGGGGATCGATCCGGATATCTTGTCCCGGATCTTTGAGCTGCGGGTTTTGGAAGCGGCGGGGTACCGACCCGTTCTCGACAAGTGCGCCCTTTGTGGATCAAAGGACCGTCCCGTACGTTTCAGCGTTCGTCAGGGCGGTTTTTTGTGCACCGATTGCCTTCACCGGGACGAACGAACCATCCCCTTATCGGAGAACGCAGCCCGCATATTGAGGCTATTACAGCGGATGACGCCGGATCGGATCGGGAAAGTCCGGGTGAAGGGGGAGACCAAGGACCAGTTGGAACAGGTTTTGCGCGCCTTTATCGACGAATATACGGGCATCGCCTTCAAATCCCGACCCTTTTTGGACCAATTGCGCAAAGGCTGGTCCCCCTCGTCGGATCGTTGACATGACGTTCGGATGTTTGATATATATAAGTTTGAATACGAAGCGAGCTCTGATTTCCAAGGGAATATGGCCGCGCAATGACGGAAAGGAGTAACCGGTCACTCCGTGATCAGCGAGTCGGGGAGGGTGCGAGCCCGGCCACGGACCCGGTGAAGGGCGTTCCGGAGCGCGATGGTGAAAGAGGGGGTCGGCTGATGCCGGCCAAATAGGGTGGAACCGCGGGAAAGCTCCCGTCCCTATGGCTTTCGGTCCATGGGGCGGGGGTTTTTTTACGGCAATCGAGTTGGGAGGTGCGATGCGGTGCATTTCCAGGAAATGATCTTGAAATTGCAATCCTTCTGGGCGAACCAGGGTTGCGTCCTCGTTCAGCCCTACGATGTGGAAAAGGGAGCGGGAACCCTCAACCCGATGACCTTTCTGCGCTCCCTCGGACCGGAGCCCTGGCGGGTGGCCTACGTGGAGCCGTCCCGTCGGCCGGCGGACGGCCGTTATGGGGAAAACCCCAACCGGGTGTATCAACATCACCAATTTCAAGTGATCCTCAAACCTTCGCCCGACGATGTCCAGGAGGTTTATCTGGACAGCCTCCGGGCACTGGGCGTGGATCCCCGTCGCCATGACATCCGCTTCGTCGAGGATAACTGGGAACATCCCATGCTGGGAGCCGCCGGCCTGGGCTGGGAAGTGTGGATCGACGGAATGGAGATCACCCAGTTCACCTACTTCCAGCAGGTGGGGGGTCTGGAGGCGGATCCGGTCTCCGTGGAGCTCACCTACGGTTTGGAGCGGTTGGCCCTCTACCTGCAGGACAAGGAGAGCGTCTACGATCTCCAGTGGGTGGACGGTGTGACGTACGGCGATGT
>JAJYSD010000016.1 GCA_021793745.1 Bacillota bacterium | reverse complement strand
CAAAAGATCCCTTGCGCTCGCTCCTCTCTTCTATATAATTTGGGTAAGGAAAGAAAACGGCGTACCGAAAACCATCATCCCGTGCCCTCCGAGGGGCGGGACATTGATTTTCAAGAGGGTGTTTTTCATGTCGCAAGGGATGTTTTGGGTCGTGCTTCTCTGGGGCCTGTTCATGTTGGCCTTTCTCGGCATCGGCGGATACTTCATGTTTCGCAAGTTCCTCAAGTCGCTGCCCCGGGAAGACGGAAAGTCGATCCTGGAGTGGCAGGAATACTACATCGAACAGACCCGCCACCTGTGGACGGAGGAGCAAAAGGCCCTGTTGGAGGAATTGGTCCGCCCGGTCCCCAAGCTGTTTCGGGACGTGGCCCGTCAAAAGATCGCCGGAAAAATCGGCGAGCTGGCTTTGAAGGAAAAAGCGACGGAAATGCGGGAGGATCTGATCATCCGGGGATACATCCTGGCCACCCCCCGTCGGGATCACAAGTTTTTGATCAAGACGCTGCAAAAAAAGAACATCGATCTGACCCCTTACCGGGAACTGCTGTAACATTTCTGCAATCTACCCCCAACAGGGGGGTTTCTTTTTGTGCACGATTTTTCAACCGATCCGCGCCCTCTGATTTTAATACACCGAAACCTATCGGGGGTGTAACAAATAAATCATCCTTCCGGTGTATCACTGGGAACTCCTGAATTCACAACCGATACCAGGATGTTAGTTCCCACCAAATCACCTGAACACCTTCCGAAAATCCGTTAAACAGGTTCTTTGATCCAATTCAAAAAATAGACATAATTGATGGTTGCACAAATGCCACCTTTGGGATTACAATATAATTGTCATCCAGTTGTAAACTGAGTGAGATGTAAGCGAAATCTTTATGAATATTTGAATCAAGTGATGAAAGGAGCATATTTCATGGCACGCTACATCGGTAAATACGAAATGGGTGGGGTCCGCACAGGCACGATCATGGACTGGCTTCAGCCGGGGGATGAAATCACCCTCGTTAGCGCGTTCGGTAAAAAAATTAACGTCAAAGTAAAAAGCGCATACTATTACGACAACCGCAAAGTGTACATCACCGATCGCTTCGGGCTGATCTACGCCGACGAACTGGCTTCCGTTCATGTTCCGGCCTGGAACAAAACCCGGACCTCCAAAGGGGAAGCTGAAGCGAAGGTGGTCTGACTTTGCGGTCCAAAAAGGGGGAGTGCATCAGCCTCCCCCTTTTTTTGTTTATTCTTTCACGAGATGTCGAGCTATTTATGTGATCCAACTTACATCGCTCCGTCCAAATCCCATTCCATCACCATAAAAGGATCCCGACGCGGATTTTGATGCCGGAAAAAGTTTGTGATTCGGTCAACGTCCCTTTGGAGGAGGCCGGTAACGCTCACCCCTCCTCCTTTCCTGCCCGCCACTCCTTGGCCAGCTTCCCGAAAATCAGCAGGTCTTCGAACGCGCCACCGACGCGGATCGCCTCTTTCAACCGTCCTTCCTGGCGAAAACCGAGTCGCTCCGCCACCCCTTGACTTCGCCGATTGCTGATGGCACAGCGGATTTCCACCCGGTTCAGCCCCCGCTCTCCCAGCAGATAATCGACCAGGGCCCGGACGGAGCGGGTCATGATCCCCCTTCCCTGAAAACGCTCCCCCAGCCAGTAGCCGATTTCCGCATAACACTTCACCGGATCGATGGTGTGAGCCCCCACGATTCCGGCCATCTCCCCATCCACCCAAACGCCCAGATGGATTTCCGTTCCGCGCGTAAAGCCTTCAAGGGATTTCCCGACAAAGTCCTCCGAATCGGCGACGGTTTTGGTATGGTCCACCCAAAACATCCAGGGGCGCAGATGGTCTCGATTGGCGTCGATCAATTGGAAGATGGAAGCGGCGTGGTGCCGCTCCAAAAGTTTCAGTTCCGTGTTCGGATCCATCCGATGGCTCAACATGGGTGATCCCCTTTCTCCAGCGCACCAAAGGGTGCATCGTTCTTGATCCTCCGAGCCAAAAACCGGAGGTGGTTTTCCGCCGCGATCCCAAGGTTCGATTCAACATCCCTTCCATCGCCCGGACAGCGGATTGATTTTCGATTCGGGAAAAGGGGGTGAACCGCGTTGGGATCCGAACGAACGCGGTTCACCCCCTTCGCCGCCCCGACCTTCCCCTGGGATCGCCGCCGGTGGTAACCAACCTTCGGCGATCCCGGCCGAATTTCCTGCCGGCCAAAGGGATTTACCCCTCTTCCATCCATCAAAGGCCGATCGGATGGACAACTCATTTGAGGCCCGTCGTCGCCAATCCCTTGATGAAATGGCGCTGGAAGATGATAAAGACGATGATCACGGGAATCGTCATGAACATGGCTCCGGCCAACACGTGGTTCCAGAAGGCGTCATACTCGCCGTACAGACTGTTCAAACCGACGGGCAGGGTATACATCTCCTCCGAGGTGGTCAGCAGGTTGGGCCACATGAAACTGTTCCAGTTCCCCATAAACATGAAAATGGTTTGTGCAGCCAGGGCCGGCTTCGACAAGGGCAACACGATCCGCCAGAAGACCCCCCAGCGGCTCAGGCCGTCCAGGAAGCCGGCCTCCTCCAGATCCCGGGGGATGGACAGGAAAAACTGGCGCATGAGAAAGATGCCGAAACCCTGGGTGAGGAAGGGGACGGTCAAACCGGCGTAGGTGTTGATCCAATCCAGTTCGCTCAGAAGCATGTACATCGGAACCAGGATCACCTGGCCCGGCACCATCATCACCGCCAGCACGATGAGGAACAGAACCCGGCGTCCGGGAAAGTTGATCCGCGCCAGGGCATATCCGGCCATGGAGTTGAAGATGACGTTGCCGGCGGTGACGATCGCCGCCACGATCAGACTGTTCCAAAACCAGCGGGCAAAGGGGTATTCGTCGCTGAGCACGATGTTCTCGAAGTTGGCCAAGGTGAGCCGGTCCAGGGGCACCCACAGGGTGTTGATGTCCGGCGTCATCTTGAATGCCGTGAATAAGGACCACAGAAAGGGACCGACCGTGATGACGGCATAACCGATGACGATGGTATAAAACAGGACGCGAACCAAAAGGCGTTTCAAAACGTCCCCTCCCTTCACATGCGCATCTCTTCGCCGAAGAATTTCCGCTGGATCAGCGTCAGGATCAGTATGACGCAAAAGAGGAAGAAGGCGATGGCCGAGGCATAGCCCATCTCGAAATCCTTAAAGGCCTTGTTGTACAGGTAGAGCACCACCGTCAGCGTGGCGTCCAGGGGCCCTCCGTCTCCGCCGGAGATCACGTACATCTGGTCGAAGACCTGGAAGGTCCCGATGATGGACATCACCACGATAAAGAAGGTGGTGGGCTTCAGCATCGGCAGTGTGATGTACCAGAACTGCTGCCAGCGGTTCGCCCCGTCGATCTGGGCGGCTTCGTACAGATCGTCGGGAATGTCCTGCAGACCCGCCAGATAGATCACCATGAACTGCCCCACGGTGCTCCATACCGCCATCACCATGATGGAGGGAAGCGCAAAGGTGACATCGTCAAACCAGCTCCTCGCCGGAATGCCGAACCAGCCGAGAAAGTGGTTCAACAGCCCGTCCTTTTTGAAGAGGAAGAGGAACATGACGGAGACCGCCACCGTGGATGTGACCGTGGGCAGGAAATAGGCCACGCGGAAAAAGGTTTTCCCCTTGATTTTGCTGTTGACGATCAGGGCCAACACCAGGGCGATGCTCACCTGGACGGGGATCACTCCCAGGGAATAGATGCTGGTGTTGAAGAGGGCCCGGTGAAAGCGCTCATCCTCGAACAATTTCAAGTAATTGTCCAGGCCGACAAATTGGGCGCCTTCGGGATCCAGGAAAGTAAAGGATTGAAAGCTGAGAAAAAAGGCGTAGATGATGGGGCCGATCAAAAATACGGACAAGGAGACGATCACCGGAAGGGTGAACAGGTAGCCCATGAGGGGATCGCTGAACAGGCCCGAACGCCTCCTCCGGGCGGCGGGTTTCGTCCCGACGGTGGTTGGCTGCGCGTTCAACCGCCTGACCTCCTTTCAAGAAAGGGGATGGGAGTATGGCCCTCCCATCCCTCCCGCGCTCATTTCAGTTGTTTTTGCGCCTCATCCAGAGCCTCTTTGGCCGGCTTTTTCTTCAAAATGGCCGATTCCGCCGCCTTGTTGAAGGCGTCCACCCGTTCGTTCCCCTTTTCGCCGTATTGGTAAGGCTCGGCATATTCGACGGCCTTCACGAAGGCCTCCCGCTCCGGATACTTGTCGAGGAACTTCTCACCCATCGACTTGAGGGAAGGCATGGCCAACCCGCCGTCCACCACGTATTGCTGCCCCTTTTCGCTGGTGAGGAATTGCAGCAGCTTGAAGGCCTCCTCCTTGTGCTCGGAGTTTTTGGACATTACGTAGGCCACAGTGAACGCCAAGTTGGAATTCTTCTTCTCCTTCACGGGCAATTCCGCCATGCCGTATTCCAGGTCCGGGGCCTTCTCCTTCAGGAAGGGAATCATCCAGGCCCCTTCAAACACCATGGCCACCTTCTCTTCAGCAAAGGCGTCCCCGTTCCATTCCACTCCCAGGTTGGCCGGCGTGTCCGCCACCTTGTCCTTGATGAAGAGGTCGGTGATGAACTGCAGCGCCTCCGCGTTAGCCGGATGGTTCAGGGTCGGATTCCCCTGCTTGTCCACCACTTGACCCCCGTTTTGCACCAAAAACGGCTGGTAACGGTCCAGGCTGGCATGCAGGGCGAGGCCCTTTTGATTGCCTTTGGTCAACTTTTTGGCCACGTTCCGCAGCTCGTCCCAGGTTTTTGGCGGTTTGACGCCCGCCTCTTCAAACATTTTCTTGTTGTAGAAGAGGGCGAGGGTGCTGTAGTCCTTCGGAATCCCGTAGGTTTTCCCTTCCCATTGGAAAGCTTCCACCAGTGACGTCTCGTAAGCGGACAGATCCACATTGTTCTTCTTGATGTACTCATCCAGGGGTTCCAACACGCCCATCTTCATAAATTGGGGCGCCGGCATGCTGTCCAGGTAGAATACGTCCGGTTCGTCCTTGGCGGCGATCAAGGTTTGCATTTCCCGGAGATAATCATCGGTGATCGAATGCAGTTTCACTTTGATGTCCGGATTTTCCTTTTCAAAGGCGGCCACCTGCTTCTCCACGATCTTCTTCTCCGCCGGGCTGGAGAAGGCGCCGCCGAGGGTGATCGTCACTGGTCCCCCGTCGCCGGAGGCCCCTTCACTCCCCCCGCCGCATCCGGCCAACACAAAGGAAATCGCCACTACCAAGCTGATCCAAGACATCCAACGACGCATTCGCATATGCATCCCTCCTTGGGGTGTAAGTGACGGACGAAGGCGGAGAGGGCATCCGGCAGGAAACGCGCTCCCTGTCCGGATGCTCCTTTCCGGCCGTCCCGGGTATGTGAACCCCCGCCCGAAGGCGAAAGGTTTTCACCGAGTGCAGGGATGGATCACCACGTCCCAACCCGTGGTGTTGGTCTCCACCCAGGTGCGGGTGGCGTTTCCGTCCCGGACCAGAGTGAGGTCCAGCAGTCCCGTCCCCAGCCGGAGGCGGCGGACGGACAGCCGGTTCATCCCCTCCGGCAGGGCGGGATGGAGGTGAGTCCGCCGATTGACGGGATCCGGCTCCACCCCCAGGATCGTTTGCAGAATGGTGAAGGCGGTTCCCGCCGCCCAGGCCTGGGGAGAGCAGGCGACCGGATAGGGAAGGGGCCCCCCATCCCCCCGCTCATGGCCGGAGAAAAGCTCCGGCAGCCGGTGTTCAAAGTGACGGGAAGCCTCGATCAGCCCCCGCATGATCCGTTCCGCCTCCCGGTGATAACCTAGCCGCTTCAGACCGATCAGGATCAGGGCATTGTCATGGGGCCAGACAGAGCCGTTGTGATAGCTGTCCGGATCGTAGGAGACGCAGGTGGAACTCTTCGTCCTGACACCCCAGCCGGAAAAGAGATCGGGCTCCACCAGGCGCCGGGCCACCCGCTCCGCCTGCTCCGGCGGAAGGATCCCCGTCATCAGGCAGTGGCCGGGGTTGGAGGTGACGGTGCCCGTCTGCCGCCCCTCCCCGTCCAGGGCCAGGGCGACAAACTGCTCGTCCTCCATCCAGAAATCCCGGGCGAACCGCTCCCGCAGCTGCTCCGCTTCCCGGTCCAGCCGCACCGACTGCTCGGTGTCCCCCAACAGGAGGAACAGTTCCGCCCACCGCTTTTTGGCCATATAGACATACCCCTGGACCTCCGACAGGGCGATCGGGGCATCGGCCAGCCGGCCGTCCCGATGCACCACCGAGTCCTCCGAATCCTTCCAACCCTGGTTTCGGATTCCCTTGGAGGACTTCATGGCGTAGGAGACATAGCCGGTTCCTGCCGGATCGCCGTACCGGTCGATCCAGCCCAGCGCCTCCAGGGCGTGGGGCACCATCTCGCGCACGAAGTCCAGGTCGCCGGTCCACCGATACACCTCCGCGATCAGGATGAGAAAGAGCGGAGTGGCATCGATGGTCCCGTAATAGGGCGTAAAGGGAATCTGACCGGAACGGGCCAGTTCGCCGAACCGGATTTCGTGAAGGATCTTCCCGGGCTCCTCATCCCTCCAGGCATCCTCCTTCTTCCCCTGATACCTGGCCAGGATGCGAAGGGTGCCCCGGGCCACCTCCGGCCGGACGGGAAGGGCCTGCAGCGCCGCGATCAGGCTGTCTCTGCCGAAGGGAACGGCATAAAGCGGAAGTCCCGCCACCGGGAAGGGACCGTCGCCCAGATCGGTCAAAAGCATGCGCAAATCCTTCATCCCCCGGGCAAACATCCGGTTGAAATCATCCCAGTCCGAGTCCACCTCGGGAGAGCCCACAAACCATTCCCGCTCGCTCTCCTCCAGCTTCAGCAGGGACTGTTGCTCCTCCAGCACCTCGGGGCGCTCCCCGTCGGTGCCCGGAATATACCGGATATGGACCGACCGGCAGACATTCGACTCCAGGTGGAGCGGAAACCGGACCGTTCCGTCCTCCTCCACCTCCGCATGCTTGCAGCCGGTCTCCACATCGGTGGTCCTCAGGGCTCCGTCCACTCCCCGATAAGAAAAGCGCACGCCCTGCTCCGTCCGGGCCACGCCCTCCCGCTTCCCGACGCGCCCCTTCCAACCGCGCACCACGAACATATCGGCGAAGTCGGCATCCAGGGAGAGCGTCAGGCGGGTCTGGACCGGCCGATCGCCACGGTTGACGAAGGAAAAGGTTTCATAAACCACTCCGCCGTAGATCCACCGTTTCCGGGTGATATCCAGCCAATCCTCACCGACGGTGTTTCCATCTTCGCCCGTCCCTTCCTTGTTGGTAAACCGGAACCGGCTGGTCGCCCCGTCGGCTTCGCCGTCCAAGGGTACCGTCGGAATCCCTTCCAGTCTCCACTCCAAACGGCTCAAATGGCGGGTATCCCGGGTAAACATCCCGAGCCCCCGGTCGTCGCCGGCGAGCAGATCACCGTAATCATCCGAGTAGAAAAAGAGATCCCCCTCTTTGATGACGCGAGTCAAAACGGTTTCCCCCCACTCGATCATTTTTTATGAATCGCTCATCCTGCCGAAAACGTTTCCGAAACCAGGCGATCACGGGCAGCGTGGAGCCGTGCTTTCCCGAATCGCCAAATGGGGCTCCACCACGTCGGCGGTCCCGAGTTCCCCCTTCAACAGGCGGATCAACAGGTCGACCGCCCGGGTTCCGAACTCGTAAAAGGGCTGGTGCACCGTGGACAGCAGCGGCGTGACGAAGGAAGCCAGCTCGATATCGTCAAACCCCATGACCGAGACATCCTCCGGAACCCGCTTTCCCATCGCCTTCAACTCCCGGATCGCCCCGATGGCCATCGTATCGCTGGCGCAAAATACCGCCGTCGTCTCCGGAAAGCGGGAGAGCAGGTGGCGAACCCCCTCCTGCCCCGACGATTCTTCAAAGTCCCCGAAGAACACCCTTTCGGGACGGTATTCGATGCCCGCCTCCTTCAGGGCGTTCCGGTATCCGTTCAGCCGCTCCAGGCTGACAAAGGCCTGGGCGTGCCCGTTGATCATGCCGATTTGCCGGTGGCCTTCGGCGATGAGATGCTGTACCGCCAACCGGGCGCCCCGCTCGTTGTCCAAGGTGACGTGGCTGCATTTCTCCCCCACCAGCGGCACATCGATCAGCACACAGGGCACGGAGGCTTCCAGCACTTCTTTCAGATAGGGATCGTCCGTCCTAACGCCCATCAGGATCACGCCGTCCAACTGCCGACGTCGGCACAGTTCCATGTAGGGAACCTGCTCCTGCCTCGACGGGTCCGTCGTCGATAACACCAGATCGTATTCGGCCTCCGTCGCCCGGTCGTTCACACCGCAGATGATATTAAAAGTCAGATCATGACCGGCGCGGGAACGGGTCAATCCGGAGATGATCAACCCGATGGTCCGCGACTGCTTCATCACTAAACTGCGGGCGACGGCATTGGGGCGGTAGTTCATCTCTTCGGCGATGCGCAAGATGCGGTCCCGCGTCTCGGGACGGATATCCTTATAGCCGTTCAGCGCCCGGGATACCGTCGTAACGGAAACCCCAGCCCGTTTTGCGATATCTTTGATGGTCACACCCACCCATGCCAGCCTCCCGAAAACGTTTTCGCTATCATCATAGCGGAATCGTTTTTTCTTCGTCAATGACTATTTTCATGGAAGAAAAAAAGCTCGCCGGCTAGGAAAGGGAAAATCAATCAATTGGAAAAAAGGGCAGCAAGAGGAGGAATCGCGATGCAGTATGCCCGCCTGGGAACATCGGAACTGGAGGTCTCCCGGATCGGTATGGGCACGAGAGGATGGATGTGAGACGGAATGGATGAATCGGAGGTGGCTGAGGCCCTGCTCCGGGCCATCGATCTGGGCACCTGATCGACACGGCCCCCCTCTACGGGTTCGGCCGGGCGGAAGAAATCATCGGAAAAGCCCTCGCGGAATCCCGCAACCGAAACCGGGTGATAATCGCGACAAAAGCCGGACTCGAGCGGGACACGCGACGGCGCATGGGGTGGTGCAACGCATCGCGCAAGCGGATCCTGGAGGAAATCAAGCAAAGCCTGCGCCGCCTGCGGACCGACTGGATCGATCTTTATCAGATCCATTGGCCTGACCCGGAAACGCCGGTCGAAGAGACGGCGGAAACGCTGCTTCTCCTGTACGAAAAAGGGCGTGATCCGGACCGTCGGCGTCAGCAATTTCCGTCCGGAACAAATGGAGGCGCGGCGAAAGGTCGCCCCCCTCCACACAAACCAACTGCAGCTCCATCTGTTCCAGCAGCATTTTCTCAAAACGTCTTTCCGTCACTGCCGCCGGCATGGCATCCGAACGCTCACCTGGGGAACCCTGGCCAGCGGGCTGCTCACCGGAAAATTTTCCGCCAATGCCGCCTTTCCCGAAAACGATGGCCGCCGCTATGACCCGATGTTTCAAGGGGAGCGGTTCCGCCAATACCTCGCCGCAACGGAGGAACTGAAAAAAATGGCGGCGGAAAGGGGACGCACCGTCACCCAATTGGCCGTCCGTTGGACCCTCCAACAACCCGGCGTGACGGTCGCCCTGTGGGGACCGGATCAATTGGACGAGGTACCCGGCGTCTTCGGCTGGTCGCTGTCCCATCAGGATTTCGCCCGCATCGACGACATCCTGCGGAAAACGGTAACGAATCCCCTCCCACCGCCTCCGCCGGATTTCCGCCCTCCCTCCCGGTCGGAGCCGGCAAGACGGAGAAGGTGATTTCCCACCCTTTGTCACCGGTATTCCCGGCAGAGGACCCTCTCTCTATGTTTCCCCGCACAGGATGTAACAAATTTCCGCTTCTATTCGAACATTTGTTCGTGTATCCTATAATATTGAGGTGAGGAAACGATGGATCGGGGAAACAAGCTGTGGGAGGGTCACCGGCTCCTGTTGCCGCAACACCGGGACCTGATCTTGGAAGAAAAGCAAAAGGCGAAGGAGTACCATCCGCCGGAACTGGCGGCGGACGAGTTGGAGGCCCTCGACCGGACGATCCAATGGTCCCGGGCGAAGAAAAAGCCGATTGTATTGACCTACGCCAGCAAGTACGGCCCGAAGCGGCGCACCGGGGTCGTCCTGAACGTCAATCCTCTCGAAGGATGGATCATCCTTCAAAGCGGCGATGAAAAACGGTTGATTCCCCTGTCCAAAATCGTCGGAGCCGAAGCGGCGACCGGCGGGGAATGGACCGAATAAAGACCCGGAAAAACGGGAAAAGGGGGTGCCGGATCACCGATCTGGCACCCCGGTTTTCGCCGCTATCGGCGATTTCGCAAGGATGATTGCTCATGTATACCTGGGT
>JAJYSD010000015.1 GCA_021793745.1 Bacillota bacterium | reverse complement strand
AAGAACCCGGACCTGGCGACGCCGACCCTCCTCGGCTCGCCGGTCGTCCATCCGGTGCTCGGGGTGGTCGTCATGATCGGCATCCTGGCCGCCGCCATTTCGACGATCGACTCCATTTTGCTCACCCTGTCGTCGATGGTGGCCCGGGATTTCTACGGGAACATCGGCAGGGGAAAGGATGCCGTCCGCCAGCTCCGGGTGGGACGGTGGGTGATGCCGGTGATCGCCCTCCTGGCCTACGGTTTTGCCGAGCTGCAATGGGATTTGATCGCCGTCCTGTCCGTCTCCTCCTCCGCCGGGTTGTTGGTGATGGTCCCCGCGATCATCGGTGCTTTTTTCTGGAGAAGGGGGACGGCGGCCGGGGTGATTGCCGCCGTCGCCATCGGAGGGTTGCTGGTGATCGCCTTGGAGCTGACGAGGACCACTCCCCTGGGCTTGTCCTCCGGCGTCTGGGGATTTGCCGTCTCCCTCCTCCTCTTTGTCGCCGTCAGTTATGTCACCGAAGCCCCCACCGGCAAAGCGGAGCGCTTTGTCGGCGACATCCGGGAGTTGATTCGCGGGAAGGGAGCGTTTTGAAAAGGGGGGATCTGTCCGATTGAAGAGCTTGTTCCTCGTTTGACCATCCGGGAGACGGGACGATCCAGGGCAGAAAAAAGGGGGGTGCGGACGCCGCCTTGAAGCAAGACGATAAAGGGGGAGATCCGTCCCTCGTATCGGTGGTTGTGCCGCGGCTCCGTGCCGGCGATCAGCGCCGGCGGCGGAGCCGTCTCTTTTTTGCCGGCGCATCATTGCAGACGGGACATGCCGTAGTTGGCGAAATGAATGATCAGAGCAGCCATGTCTTCGGGCGGCAGGTCCATTTCGTTTTTGAGCCACTCCTTGATCGCGTGGATGGCGCCGCTTACCACGAAGGTGCTCAAATACCGCGAGTCCACTTCGTATAAATGGTGGACGGTGTTCATCATAAAGCGCCGTGCGATCTCCATCAACCGCCTTTCAAAGGCGGGATCCTTGTTTTTGACCAAGAGGGTCTGGAAAAGGAACTGGTTCTCGGCGATATATTCCAACAGCTTTTGGGTCATCTTCTGCGACTCTTCTTCGATGGTGAATCGGTAATTGCTCAGATAGGTATTCATGTCTTCGATAATTTCCGATTCGATATGATCCAGCAGGTCATAGGGATCCGAAAAGTGCATATAAAAGGTGGAGCGGTTGATATCCGCCCTTTCGCAAATCGCTTTGACGGTGATGGCGGAGATCGGTTTGTCTTCGGCGAGCAGCGCGATGAGGCTTTCCTTCAACACTTGGCGCGTGTACTTTTTGCGCCGATCCAGCTTTTTGCGCATGCCACCCCTCCTTTCATCAATATTGCGTCAAATCCGACACAAAATAAAAAAGTGTTGAATAAACAACAGAACTTATAAAACTGTCTGTTGTATTTCCGACACGGTGTCCACTAAAATAATAAAGTGTCCGAAGGATGAGATCAAGGGAGGATGAAGACTGATCGACTTCGCTGCAAAAATTGTAAAACATAAAAAGCCGATTGTATTCACCGGTGTCATCCTGGCGTTGATCAGTGCGATTGCGCAATTGGCCGTCTCGGTCAATTACAATATGGCGGATTATTTACCCGATAATACACCATCGATGCACGCCGTCGACCTGATGGAACGCGAATTTGATGAACCGGCCGCCAATGCGAGGGTGATGATTCATCACGTCTCCGTCACCGAAGCTTTGGTGTACAAAGCGAAACTGGAAGCCATCGACGGGGTCACTGAAGTCACCTGGCTGGATGATGTGATCGATGTAAAAGAGCCCCTCGAGATGGCGGATCCCGATCTCGTAGAGCCCTATTACAAGAATGGGACGGCGCTGTTTTCGCTGCACATCCGCGAGGGGGATGAAGTCGCGACGGTCGACCAAATCTATGATTTGATCGGTGAAGAGAATGCCGTCGCCGGCGAGGCCGTCGATACGGCGGTCTCCCAAAAGATGGCGGGCCAGGAATCGTTCAATGCCGCCGCTTTGTTGATCCCCATCATTGTCATCATTTTGGTTTTGGTCACGACCTCCTGGATCGAACCCCTATTCTTTTTGACCGCCATCGGAATTTCCGTTCTCATTAACATGGGAGCCAATATTTTTATCGGCGAAATCTCCTTTGTGACCCAATCGGTGGCGCCGATCCTGCAGCTGGCGGTATCGATGGATTATGCCATTTTCCTGCTCCACAGCTTTTCGGGCTTTCGCAAACAACTATCGGATCCCGACGAAGCGATGCGGCGAGCCATCAAGCAGTCCTTTCCCGCGATCGCAGCCAGTGCATCCACCACCTTTTTCGGTTTCATCGCCCTTTCCTTTATGGAATTCGGCATCGGCGCCGACTTGGGTCTGAACCTGGTCAAGGGCATCGCCCTCAGCTTCCTCAGCGTCATCGTCTTTCTGCCGGCTTTTACGCTGATGTTTTATAAGTGGATCGATCGAACCCAACATCCGCCGCTCGTTCCGAAATTGAAGGGCTTCGGCGAGCGGGTGTTGAAACTCCGCATTCCCAGTTTCATCGCCCTGATGCTTCTGATCGTGCCGGCCTTTTTGGCCCAGAGCCAAACCTCCTTTATCTACGGCTTGGGCGAGCAGCCGGAAACCACCCGGGCCGGCGCCGATGCGGCGGCGATCCGGGAAGCCTTCGGAGAAAACAGCTCGATGGTGTTGCTCGTCCCCAAAGGGGATCCGGGCAAGGAAGAAAAGCTCGTCCAGCGCCTGGAGGAACTTCCGCGCATCACGAGCGTCACTTCCTATGTCAACACCGTCAGTTCGGCCATTCCATCGGAGTATTTGGAGGAATCGGTGACGAAGCCGTTTTACTCGGACAACTATGCACGCATCATCCTGAATGCGGAGACGGATTCCGAGGGAGATGAAGCGTTTTGGTTGATCGACCGAGTGCGCAACATCGCCGAATCCTATTACGATGAGGTGCACCTGCTCGGGGAGAGCGTCACTTTGTATGACATCAAAAAAACGGTGGAAAGGGACAACGCCCTCGTGAATCTGCTGACGGTGGTTTCGATCGCCCTCGTGCTCCTCTTCACGTTTCGCTCGATCTCGATCCCGGTCGTCCTGCTGTTGACGATCCAATCGGCCGTCTGGCTGAACTTGTCCGTGCCGTACTTCACCGATTCCTCCCTGGTCTACGTCGGTTATTTGATCATCAGCACGGTACAGCTGGCTGCCACCGTCGATTACGGCATCTTGCTGACGGATACCTATCGAAAGCTCCGGCAGGCGATGCCGGCTCGGGAGGCGATCAAAAAAGCCCTCGATGACAAGCTGTTTGCCATCCTGACACCCGCTTCCATTCTGTCGACCGTCGGGTTTATCCTGTCCTTCACCTCCAGCAACCCCATCGTCTCGTCGATTGGGCTTTTGCTGGGCAGGGGTGCGCTGTTGGCGTTCGGGATGGTCGTCATCGCCCTGCCCGCCATGTTGTTCCTCTTTGACCGGGTGATTGAAAAAACCACGCTGCGGCCGAATTTTTATCCGGGGAAAGGAGAATGGTGATGAGGCTTAAACGGACGGGGATGATGCTCCTGACCCTCCTTCTTCTGGTGATGCCCGTCGCCTTGCCGATGGCACACGGGGCAAAGGCCTCCGAGAAGGGGGTCCATTCGGGGAAAAGCGAAGTGGTATACGCAACCTTGGAGGCTGACGGTGACCCGAAGGAGATCTATGTGGTCAACAAATTTTTGGTCGAAAAGCCCGGGAAGATCATCGATTACGGCCCTTACACCCGCGTTGAAAATCTGACCGACTTGACACCGATGGAACGGGACGGTCAGCGGGTCGGGTTCGTCACGTCGAAGGACTTGTTTTATTATCAGGGGACCCTCAAGGACCGGCCGCTGCCCTGGGATATCGACGTCTCCTATCGGTTGAACGGCAAAAGCTTATCCCCTGAACAGTTGCTAGGCAAGGATGGAAAGCTGGAGATCCGCATCCATACCCGGGCGAACGAAAAGGCGAGTGAGAACCCCTTTTTCGAGAACTATATGTTGCAGATATCCCTTACCCTGGACCCGGAAATCTTTCAACATATCCAGGCGAACGGCGGAACGATCGCCGAGGCGGGTAAAAATCAGCAGGTGACGTTCACCGTCCTACCCGGCAAAGAAGCGCGCTTTGTGGTAAAAGCCGATGTCCGGGATCTGGAAATGGAAGGCATCCAAATCACGGGCATCCCGCCGACCCTGTCTATCGACATCCCCGATACCGATGAGATGACGGACGGGATGAAGTCCCTGTCCGATGCGGTCCAGGGGATCGATGCGGGCATGGGCGAACTGAACAAGGGGATGGCGCAACTTCAGCAAGGGATCGAGGGTCTGCACGGGGGGTCGAAAAAATACCGGCAGGGGATCCGCGAATTGGAGCAGGGCTCCGCCGATTTGGTTGAAGGGTCCGAGGCTATTTACGACGCGTTAAAGAAACTGAGCCAGTCCCTCGGGGGCGATGCGGGTTCGATCGACGTGGGCCAATTGAAGGAACTGCAAAAGCGGCTGGCGGACATGGCCGGCGGGCTGAGGCAAACCGAAAACTCCCTGACTGCGTTGCAGGACCGATACGCGAAGGCCTACCATGCCTTGGACCGATCGATCGCGGCGATTCCCGCCCAGGAGATCTCCGAGGAGGATATCCGGCAATTAAAAGCAAGCGGAGCGGATCCCCGGGTGGTCGACCAATTGGTTCAGACCTATACAGCCGCCCGTGCCGCCAAGGATACCTACACCGCTGTGAAGGGAAGCTTCCAGGCGGTAAACCCGCCCCTCCAAGAGGTGACTCGGTCCGTTCGGGAGATGCGAATCTATATGGAAATCATCGCCGACCGATTGGGCAACAGTCTGGATCAAACCGATCTCGATGAGTCGATGAGAAAGTTGCAGCAGGGGCTTCAATCCCTCTCGAAGCAATATGGCGACTTCCACTCCGGGTTGGTCGACTATACCCGCGGTGTCGCTCGACTGTCGGAAACCTACGGGCGTTTGCACGGCGGCATCACAGAACTGAAGGATGGAACCCAACAGTTTCAGACGGGGATGCATGAACTGCACCATGGTACCTCGAAGTTGGCCCGGTCGACAAGGGGTTTGCCGGATCAAATGCAATCGGAAATCGATCAAATGGTCAGCGAATACGATCGTTCGGACTTTGACCCCGTCTCCTTTGTCTCGTCCAAGAACAAGCGGGTTGAGTCCGTACAGTTCGTCATCAAAACGGAGAGCATCAAAAAAGAGGATGACAAACCGAAAAGCGGGCCGAAGGAAGAGGGGAAACGGGGTTTCTGGGACCGGTTCTTGGATTTGTTTAGAGGCTAAAACCCAGGCGATGTCCGGAGGCAGCCCGGGCGCTCGCCCGGGTTTTGCTGTCTTTATGGAAACCGTCGCCCCGCCGTGGGGGCCGGTGGCCCGGGAGATGGTCTCCTCCCTTTTTGCCGTCGGCGCGTGGTCGGTCGCCGGCGATGACCAAGTCCCCTTCCGGACCGGGTTCGACGGGGATCGCTGTTTTACGGCAGCATCCGGGAGGGGTCCGGGACAGTGGATGATGGGAAACAGGCTGTCGGCCGGGGGGAATCGTGTTACAATCAGGGGTGTAAACGCATTCTTCCACATAAGGTGGGTGTGGATAAAAAGATGTAGGAGACCTGTTCGATGAATATCGGTCGTTTTACCCTGTCTCCGGTGCCGGCGCTGATCGTCGGTATCGTCGCGATCTCCTTTTCCGCCATTTTCATCAAGTGGTCGGATGCCCCCGCTTCGATCCTCGGCATGTACCGGCTGCTGATCACCGTCTTGCTGATGGCGCCTTGGATGGGGAGGATCGTCCGGCGGGAGGTCCGAAAGTTCAGACCGAGGGACGGCGGGCTCATCTTTTTGTCGGGACTCTTTTTAGGCCTGCATTTTTTGTTTTGGATCGAATCCCTCCGCCACACCTCGGTGGCCAGTTCGATGATCGTCCTGTCCCTGGAGCCGGTTTTTGTCGCCATCGGAGCCTACGCGCTGTTTCGGGAACGGACCGGCGGCACCGCGCTGCTCGGGATGGGAATGGCCTTGGTCGGAACGGTCCTGATCGGGTGGGGGGACATCGGCTTGTCCAAGAAGGCGATCTACGGCGATTGGCTGTCGCTGCTTGGCACTCTGGCCGTTTCCGTGCACATGTTGATCGGTCAGCGAATCTGCGCATACATCTCCGCCTATGTCTACAGCTTTCTCGTCTTTGCGACGGCCGCCGGAGTTTTGGCTGTCTACAATCTGGCGGCGGGAATCGAAATGGTCGGGTATCCGCCCCGGGAATGGGGGATCTTCCTCCTTCTGGCCGTCGTTCCCACCGTCTTTGGCCATCTCCTGTTCAACAGCCTGCTCCGGCGGTTGGGGGCGACCACCGTCGCCATGTCCATCCTGGGGGAACCGGTGGGGGCGATTATCCTCGCCTACCTGCTATTGGGGGAAGGGATCACCGGTTACCAGGGGATCGGCGGCCTCTTGACCCTGGCGGGACTCGCCCTGTTTCTGAAGACCAAGCGCAGCGGTCCGGCGGTGGAGGAGGTGGCGAGGGAGCCGGCATGATTTGCCGACGCGGACTCCACCCTCCGAAGGTGAGCGCCGCATCAAGGCCCTTCCGGATGACGGGTTTTTCACCCCGGTGAAACGGATGGTTCGCGGCACCGATGCGGGAAAGGCGAAGGGCCTCGGGAGGTGCCGGCCCATCCGGATGGGGGTCCGATTGTGCGTCCCACGATCGCCGGTCTTCCCTGTACGCCCGGGCGGAAGGGCCGCTTCCGTTCCGTCGTGCTCCTTCCGCTGCCGGGACGAAGGGAGAGGGTTCGGGATTGCCGAAGGTGGGAAGGGGGCGGCCGACCCATGAAAGGGATTCTCGCCGCCGGGGAGGGGCGCTCTTGGCTCGTCACGCCGCGGAACGAAGGTTATCAGCGACTGAAAGACTATATCCTGGTGAAATCAAGGAAGGTGAAAGCGATGGCGAAGGAAACCCTGCTGCGGGTGGAGGGATCGTCGGGGATTATCACGCTGTCCGGTGAACGGGACGAACGGGGAAAATGGCGCTGGTGGGTTGGCGGCGGCGGGGCCGGCGAGGAAAGCCGGGAATGGACGGATTGGCCGGATGTGATGCTGGCCTTGGATGAGGAACCCTGGGAGGAATATGCACCGATCGAGGTGCATCCGGAGTTCCGGTCGAAAATCTGGGGAGCGGTCCTGCAGCGGACGGCCGATCCCGCCGGGCTGATTCCCTGGTTCCGGGTCTGTTTTCCCGGAGATCCGGTGCCGGATCCCCGGGTTTGGGAAGAGAAGTGTCCGCTGCCCCGCTTGGCGGAGGCGATCGCCCGAGCACGGGATGCGGTGGTGCTGACGGGGGCCGGTATGTCCACGGAAAGCGGAATACCGGATTTCCGCTCATCGACGGGGCTCTGGCGGAACATCGATCCGCGGCGCGTGGCCACGGTGGAGGCGATGGAGACGAATCCGGACCTGTTTCGCCGGTTTTACGGGGAGCGCCTGCGGAATCTGGCGGATGTGCGTCCCCACGCGGGTCACTACGTGTTGGCCGAGTGGGCGAAACAGGGGATCATCCGGGCAGTGGTCACCCAAAACGTGGATGGACTGCACCACCAGGCGGGCAGTCCGGAGGTTTATGAACTGCACGGGACACTCCGAACGGCCCGCTGCCATCGGTGTGACAACCCCGCTGACCTGGAGGATTTCATTGAAGGGCGTCCCTGCGGCGTCTGCGGAGGGCCGGTGCGTCCCAATATCGTGCTCTTCGGCGAGCTGTTGCCGGAGGAGGTTTGGGATCAGGCGATCGAAGCCATCCGCGCGTCGTCCCTCCTCCTGGTGATCGGCACCAGTTTGGAGGTGTACCCGGTCAACCAGCTGCCGATGCTGGCGACGGGACGAAAGGCGATCATCAACGGGAGCGAAACCGAATGGGATCACCGGTTTCACCAGGTGATCCACGCCAAAATCGGAAAAACGCTGACGAAGCTGGACCAATTGGTGAAGGGGATGAACGGGTGAAGTCGGGGGAAGGGCCCGCCGGACCCGGGTTCCATTTTCCCTGAACCGACGCTTTTCCTCGGCTTCGAGGCCGGTGCGGGGCTTTGCGGCGGGGCCAGCGAAGCCGCCCCTCGGGGCAGGATTTATTCAGAAGACGATCAGGAGGCGATCCAATGAAAGCTCTATCCGGCCGCATCGCCGTCGTGACCGGTGCGGGACGGCGCCGGGGAATCGGAGCCGCCATCTGCCGGGCATTGGCGGACCGGGGTGCCGATATTTTCTTTACTTACTGGCATCCCTACGATGAGAAAGTGTTCGCCGAAAAGGATGATCCGTCGGAGTTGGAAGCGGAATTGCGAAGCCGGGGCGTCCGCGCGGAGGGGTTCTCGGTGGATCTCTCTTCCGCGACGGCCCCCGAAGAGGTGTTGAACCGGGTGGAGGAGCGTTTGGGCGCTCCCTCGATCCTGGTGAACAACGCCGCCCATTCCACCCGAGATGGGGTCGATGGGTTGGATGCGGACCTCTTGGACGCCCACTATGCGGTGAATGTCCGGGCGGCCTTGTTGTTGAGCGTCGGTTTTGCCCGGCGCTGGCGGGGGGATCAGGGTGGGCGCATCATCAATCTCACCTCCGGCCAATCCCTCGGTCCGATGCCGGGGGAAATCGCCTATGCGGCCACCAAGGGAGCCGTGGAAGCTTTCACCACCACCTTTGCCGCCGAGGTCGCGTCCCGGGGAATCACGGTCAATGCCGTCAATCCGGGTCCGACGGATACGGGATGGATGACCGATGACCTGAAACGGGATCTGTTGTCCCGCTTTCCGGCCGGAAGGGTCGGTCAGCCGGAGGACGCCGCCCGGCTTGTCGCTTTTCTCGCCGGAGAGGAGGCCGAATGGATCACGGGGCAGGTGATCCATTCGGAAGGCGGGTTTTGGCGGGGCTGAGGGATCGGCTTGAAACCGGATCGAGGGAGAGACGATGCGCGCGGTGAAGCGGGATCCGCTGGGAAGCTTAGATTTGCCGGACCTTGAAGGATCCGGAGTGAGCAGACCGCTGGGCATTTTTCGGGTTTGTCCGAAAATGCCCTTTTTGATTGGCGGAAAAGGGGGAAATGGGCGAAACCAAAGAAAATGCATCTTGTGAAAGGAGAGCAGGTTGTGTTATAATACATTACAAATAAAATACAAACTGTTATTACACAGAGGGTTTCAGCCCCTATAAGGAGACGATGAGCAGATGGCCAAAGATCGAGAGGCTTGGCAACACGTACTCCTTGCCCTGGACTTGTTGCACCACTATCAATGGAATATCGCCCTGATGAAAAAGGTCCGAAACGAGATGAAGAAAGCGATTGACCGGATGGCGGATCGTCTGGCCGCTGGAGGCGACGAGGATGGTGGCGGTGCGGAGGATTTGCGGTTTTTCCTGAGGGTGTTGAACGATGTGGAGTGGGGGATTCAGAACGGGAATTTGCATATCATGCCGTCGGTTCAGCAGTCCCTGATTCACCATCTCCTCAAAAGGGATCCGAATAACAGCAGCCTGCACCGGTTGCTCAGCACGAAACGGGACGGGGAATTCCACATGATTTCCCCGTGAACCAAAGCGGGATGGCCCCTTCGGCAAAAATCAGTCGGGAACGGGAGTGATCAATCCGGTATGAAACAGCCGATCAGTCCGGCACGCATGCGTTTGGTGAAGGAGGCGATTCAAGCTCAACAGCAGTATTTAAAAAATTTAGAGCGGATCCGCAACGAGTGGCGCCAAATCATCGAGGAGGAAGATCGGAACAGCGGACAACGAACGGAGATCAGCAGCCTCGAGCGGAAGTATTTGTTCGGATACGGCGACTTGGGTACGGTTTGACCACAGGTATGATGGCCGCTTTGCCCCGTGCGATGGCGATCGACGGACAAAGCGGTTTTGTTTTGGCGGTGATTCCTCTCCAAAACTTGCATAAAGATGAGAGGATGACAGCGGATTGAAGCCGATCCCGTTTCGTGCATCGGGGGTCAGGGTTTACATGGCTCCGAAAAGGCGGTATCATTCAACACAGGGATGATTCCTTGCGGATTTAAGGAAATCCGCTGAATATCAAGGATTGTTTGTGTGATTAGATGCCGGCGACAGCCGCGGCGATACTTTTAATCTGCACAACCCTTTATTTGGAAAAACGGAAAAGATCTGGGATAAGGGTGCCGGCGATCCTTCAGCCGTCGATCGGATAGGGGCCCCAGACAACACGGTTTTGTTATGGCAAGGAAAAAGCAACAATGAGGTGCTGCTGATGAAGAAATTTATCAAATGGATATTAAAGACAAAACCGGTGAAGCTCGTGTTAAAACCTCCATTCCTCAATCAGAGATCCTCCTGGGGATCG
>JAJYSD010000014.1 GCA_021793745.1 Bacillota bacterium | reverse complement strand
CTCGCCCTGCTGTTTTTTTCTCCGATGCTTGCAAAACTCGCCCTCCAATTCGGCCCGCCGGAGTTTTTCTGGATCGCCCTTTTCGGGTTGACGATCATCGCGACGCTGTCCACCGGCTCCGTGTTGAAGGGATTCATCGGCGGAGCCTTTGGGATGTTGATCAGCACGATCGGTATCGCCCCGATCGGAGGGGAATCCCGTTTCACCTTTGGTTTTGCGCCTCTCCAGGGGGGGCTCGATCTGATCGTGGTCCTGATCGGCCTGTTTTGCATCCCGGAAGTGATCGCCATGGTGGAAAAGAGGGACCTCTCCGGAAAGGCATCCCTTCATCGAAGGACAAAGGGTGCGGCCCGGAGCATGATCGGCCAGCTGGTCAAGAAACCGGCTCTGTTTTTCCGCTCTTCGGTGGTCGGGATCATCACGGGGATTATTCCGGGCGCCGGCGGCAATGTGGCCAGCTTGCTCTCCTACGATGTGACGGTCCGGTTGTCCCGGGATAAAAGCACTTTTGGCCAGGGAAATCCGGAGGGAGTCGCCGCTTCGGAAACGAGCAATAACGCCGAGGTAGGCGGATCCCTGATCCCCCTCCTCTCCCTGGGCATTCCCGGAGCGCCGCCTGCGGCCGTCCTCCTGGGCGCCCTGATGATTCAAGGGATTACGCCGGGGCCCGACCTGTATTCCCGCTATCCCGATTTGGTATTCCTCTTCATCTGGGCGTTCATCCTGGCCAACGGAGTGATGTTCCTCCTCGGCTTTTTCGGAGCCCGGTATGTGGGTCAGATTATCAATCTGCCGACCCACTACCTGGCACCGGTCATCGTCATGCTCTCGGTGGTTGGCTCCTATGCGATCCGCAACAATCTGCTCGATGTGATCATGATGGTGGGATTCGGAGTCTTCGGCTATTGGGCCAAACGGTGGGGGTTTGAGCCGGCCCCGATCGTCCTGGGATTGATCCTGGGTCCCATCGCCGAGGCCGGCCTGACGCAATCGATGCTGATGGGTCAGGCCCAGGGGAGCGTGTGGGGGGTATTTGTTACCCGGCCGGTCACCCTCATGTTGATACTGCTGTGCGTTCTCTCCCTCCTGTGGCCGATTCTCGGACGGATCCGAAGGGGAGCAAAGCCGTCAGACCGGGATCAAGGGGGAAGCGACGATGCGTCGGTCCATCGGTAAGGAATGCGTGCTCGCCCTTCTCGTGACGGCGACGGGGACCTTTGCCCTGTGGGAGACGTGGGATCTGAACCCGTTGAGTGCCATTTTTCCGCAGACGGTGGGGGGAATTCTCGCCGGACTGGGACTCTTCCATCTGGTGGGGAGCTTGCTTCGCCCGGTTGTCGAACAGCGTAATGGGGCGGGCGGTCGGCGACGGGGACTTCTCCTGATCGCCTCGATGGCGGTCTATGTCGTCCTGATCCCGATGATCGGCTTTCTCATGGCCACCTTGATGTTTACTGGCTTTACCGTTTGGGCCCTGCAGGGAGGAAAAGTGGAGCCCCCCCGGCGAGTGGGCCGGGCGGTGCTCTTTTCGATCGCGATTAGCACCGGATGTTTTCTGCTCTTTCGCTACGTCTTTCTGGTTCCGTTTCCGGCGGGGATTTGGGGAAGCTGGGGAAGCGGGCTGCTTTGAACCGGTGGGGCCATCGATCCTCGATTCCGGCGATGGAGGAGTCCATCGTTCTGGATGGGAAAGTCTGATTTTCAGCAGGATTTTTTTCGCACGAAATCGAAACCGGGATTCGTTAACACCGTTTCATCCGGATTTCATTGGAGGAGTTCTCATGGGCGAAATGCGTTACCGGGCCGAGGATTTGCGCCGGTATGCCGCGGCCGTGCTGGTCTCCCTGGGCGTTCCCGGAGGGGATGCGGACCGGGTGAGCGATTCCCTGGTCCGGTCCAACCTGGGCGGGGTCGACAGCCACGGGGTCAGCCGGCTGATGATCTACGCAAAGCGGATTCGGGAGGGACGGATTGCCGCCCAGCCGAAAATCCACCTGGAAGCCTCCGGGGCCGTTCTCCGGGTGGATGGGGGCAACGGTTTGGGGCAAGTGGTGGCCTTGAGGGCGCTGGAGGCGGCCATCCCCGTCGCCGCGGAGCTGGGGCTGGCCGGGATTGCGATCCGGAGAAGCAACCATTTCGGGGCGGCATCCTATTATTGTGAATGGGCCTGTCGAAGGGACTTGGCGCTTTTGGCACTGACCAATTCGCCGCCGGGCATCCCTCCTCACGGCGGGAAAAGGGCTTATTTGGGGACCAACCCCGTCGCCTTCGGGTTTCCGACACGGCAGGGCCCTCCCCTGATCGTGGATATGTCCTCCAGCGTCGTCGCCCGGGGCAAAATCATTCTCGCCGCCCGGGAAGGGGAAGCGATTCCGCCGGGATGGGCCATCGACCGGGAAGGCCGGGAAACCACCGATCCGGAGGAGGCCCTTCAGGGGGCGGTGCTGCCCTTTGGCGGAGTGAAGGGGTATGCCCTGGCCACGGCGGTGGAGGTGTTGTCCGGGGTATTGAGCGGCGCCGCCTTTGGACCCCATGTGGGAAACCTCTACGAGGAGGGGCAACCGATCGCCGATGTGGGGCACTTTTTTCTTCTGATGGACATTTCCCGTTGGATGCCGCGCGATGTGTACTATCAGCGAATCGACCAAATGTTGCGGGAACTGAAATCGGTCTCCCGGGCGGATGGGGTGGAGGAGATTCTGTACCCCGGCGAGGGACGGGAGCGGAGGATCCGCAGGCGGGAAAAGGAGGGCATCCCCCTTTCCAGGGAAGTGGCAACGGATCTGAAGGAGCTGGGTCGAAGCTGCGGTGTATCCTTTCCCGCACCGATCGATTCGTAATTCCCTTTTTCCCGGTATTCTGATAACATAGGGCCATGACACTGACGGTACTTGAGAGGAAAGAAAGTCGGAGGAATTCAACATATCCCCTTTTTCGGGAGGGAGGTTTTGATTTGGACGTACAGCGTTTTTTGCGGGAAGAGAATGAAGCGATCGCCCGTTTGTCGGAGCAGGTGACCCATGCCGCATGGATGGTGAACACCACCGGGGAGAAGAAGTGGCAGGAGGCGGAAGTGGAGGCGGAAAGGGCGTACCGGCGTCATTTTGCCGACCGAAAGCGGTTTGAAAAGATCGCCGAGCTGAGGGAGAAGGCCCTCGAAGGTTCCCTGGAACGGAGGCAGTTGGACCGCCTGTATCAGGAGGCGCTGGAAAACCAGGTGCCGGAGGAATTGCTGGATGAGATGATCCGCCTTTCGTCGGAGCTGAGCAATATTTTCAACACTTTTCGCGGGACCGTCGACGGACGGAAGGTGACGGAAAACGAAGTGCGCAGCGTCTTGGCGACAAGTACCGATTCCAAAGAGCGGGAAAAGGTGTGGCGGGCGAGCAAACAGATCGGCCGGGAAGTGGAGAAGGGATTGATCCGGCTGGTCAAACTTCGGAACGAGGCGGCACGCCGCCTGGGTTTTGAGGATCACCACCAAATGATGTTTGAGCTGAGCGAATTGGATCGGGACGAGGTGTTCTCCCTGTTTGGACGGCTAAAGGGATTGACCGACGAGCCCTTTCGGCGAATCAAGGGGGAAATCGATGCGGAACTGGGGGAAAAATTCGGGCTGGAACCGGGAGAGCTGAGGCCATGGCATTATTCGGATCCCTTTTTTCAGGAAGCTCCGCCGGTGACCGGTCTGGACATGGATGTCCATTACCGGGGAAAAAACATCGAAAAACTGACCGCCGATACCTTTTCCGCCCTCGGTTTGGAGATCCGGGACATGCTCGCCAAGAGCGATCTGTACGAGCGGGAAGGGAAAAACCAGCACGCGTTCTGCCTGGATATGAATCGCCGGGGCGATGTCCGGGTGTTGTGCAACATCCGGGACAATGAATACTGGATGTCCGCCATGCTGCACGAGTTCGGCCATGCCGTCTACGATAAGTACGTGGATCGGGACCTGCCCTTCATCCTGCGCACACCCGCCCACACCTTCACGACCGAGGCCGTCGCCATGTTTTTCGGCCGCCTGACCCGGAACCGGGAGTGGCTGGAGCGCTTTCCCCGGGTGGACCGGGAGGAGCTGGCCCGGATCATGCCCAAGGTGGAGCGGATGCTGCAACGGCAGATGCTGATCGTCGCCCGCTGGATCATCACCTTTGTCACCTTTGAGAGGGAGCTCTACCGCGACCCCGATCAGGACCTGAGCCGCCTGTGGTGGAAACTGGTCCGGGAGATTCAATATGTGAATCCGCCGGAGGATGTGGATGAGCCCCATTGGGCTTCAAAGATCCATTTCACCATCGCACCGGTGTATTATCAAAATTACCTGTTGGGGGAACTGACGGCCTCTCAATTTGACGCCGCCCTTCGCCGAAACGGAGCCACCTCGCTTTTCGCCGAGGAAACCGGCCGGTTTTTCCTGGAAAAGGTGTTTTGGCCCGGGGACCGGGGCGGCTGGAGGCGCCTGATCGAGGAGGCGACGGGGGAAGCGCTCAACCCGGAACACTTTGTCAATCAATTTGTCCGGCAATGAGGGAAATATTGGAGAGATCCGAACGAAGAGGTGCGGACAACCGAAAATGAAAAAGGCGACCGGTACCGGTTCGCCTTTTTCACCGTTTGATCCTCCCTAGGGAACCGCCGGATCCCGCCGGGCGCGGAAATTGATCCGGACCGCTGTGCGCCTTTCCTCTTCCCCGGTTGTTTCCGGCGGAGGGTGCCCCTCCTCTCCGTCGGGTTCTTCCATCAAATAATAGTACATGAACAGCCATTCCGGTTGAATCAGTCCCAGGGTCAGAGGGGTGTAGGGCAACCGGCGAGTCCGTTCCCCGACCTCGTTTACCACGTCCGTTCCCCCCTGTCGCTCGGTTGTTATATGTATATGGGCGCAGGGGAATGGTTCATGCGGCGGATGAGGAAATCGGGGTGCTCGAGAGGAGTGGAGCGATGAAAGAGCGGCTGTGGACGAGGGATTTCCTCCTGCTTTGTGTGGTCAATTTTTTTATGTTTTCCGGCTTTTTTGTTTTGCTGCCCACCCTGCCGATTTTCGTGGTAGAGGCGTTGGGGGGAAGGGAAGATCAGGTGGGGTTGATCATCGGTATCTTTACGGTGGCGGCGGTTTTGGCCCGGCCCGCTTCCGGGGTCTGGTTGGACCTGTGGGGCCGGCGGCGGGTCATGATCTGGTCGCTGGCGCTGTTTGTGATGGCCTCGTCGGCTTACCTGGCGGCCTTCAGCCTGATCTTCCTCCTGCTGTTGCGCTTTTTTCACGGTGCCGCCTTCGGCATGTCCACCACCGCTGCGGCGACGGTGGTGGCGGATCGGGTTCCCTCATCCCGGCGGGGAGAAGGCTTGGGGATCTTCGGCACCTCCACCATGCTGGCCATGACGGTGGGACCGGCCCTGGGGATGGCGCTTTTGCGGCACGGCTCGTATTCCCTTCTTTTCCTGGTCGGGGCGGGGCTGGCCGTCCTGGCTTTCCTGCTCTCCTTTCCGATCCGTTATCCCGTGGCCGAGGCGCCCCCCGAGGAGGAGGTGCGCGGCCTCAAGCGGTGGATTGAGGTGCGGGCGGTTCCCTACTCGGTATCCCTGGTGGGGCCGGCGATCGTTTACGGCGGTGTCGTCTCCTTTATCTCGCTCTACGCCATTGAGCTGGGGAATCCCCAGATGGCCGGAGGCTATTTTGTCGTTTACGCCTTGGCCCTGGTCCTGTCCCGGGTGGTGTCGGGAAAAATTTATGACCGTCGGGGGCCGGATTACGCGGTGCTTCCCGGTTTTCTGCTGTATTTGCTGGGGCTGTTGGCCCTCGGCTTTGCCGGTGGACCGGTCCTGTTTTATGCGGGGGCGGGATTGATCGGGTTCGGATACGGCGCGATCCAGCCCTCCGTTCAGGCTTTGGTGATCGGCGCGGTTCCGGCGAAGCGCCGGGGCGCGGCCACCGCCACCTATTTCATCGCGATGGATGCAGGCATCGGACTGGGTTCCTTTATCCTGGGACTGGTCGCCGGCTGGTGGGGATATCGGAGCATCTTCCTGGCAGGCAGCTTGTTCGTGTTGGCCTCGATGGCTGTTTACCGGTGGGCCCGGGGCATCTCCCGGAAGGAGGAGGGGGAGAGGAAGGCCGCCTAGTGGAGAGAAGGCGGATGCTCTCCCGAAGGGTCAATCCCAGCGCAACCATTTGGGAAAATGGTTTTTGAGCATCCCGCCGGAAATTTTCCCCCACCCGAGGGGGAAGCGGTCCACGGTCACGAGCACCCATCCCTTCTCTCCGGATTGGGGCAGGGTTTCTCCCCGGAGGTAGCGGTGGAGTTCAGGACTCTCCTCGGTAAAGGAGACGGCCCGCTGGACGCGATCCGGCGTCAGGGTCATCGCCCAGGAGTGGGAGGGAACGAACCGTCCCTTCTTCACCTGTCCCAGATAGCATCCCGGGCGTTCCACCTTCAGCCCCTTCAGGCTGGGAAGGGGGCCGGGGAGGAGGTACAGGTGATCCCCGTAAAGGGTGAAGGGGCCCTCGGGGGGATCCTCGGCCAGGGTTTCCCGGGAAAATTGCTTCAGCTTGTTTTTGGCGTCGGCGGAGACCGGCGGGAAAGAACCCGGACGGGGGGCTGTTCCGACCGGGCCGTCCGTTTTTTCCAGAACGGCGACGAAATGGCCCTCTCCCTGGAGGTGATGGGGCCAAAGCCGGGCGGAACGGGCGAGCTGCGACGGGCCGTCAACCCAGTCGGGGCGCCCCTCCCGGTAATGTTCCGATTGGGGAACGGGTTTCAGTTCAAATTCCGGGTGTTTTTCCAGGAAACCGAGGATGACTCCTTCGTTTTCCACCGGATTGAAGGTGCAGGTGGAATAGGTGAGCCGGCCGCCGGGACGAAGCATTGCCGAGGCGGCCTCCAGAATCTCCCGCTGTACGTCGGCACAGCGGTGGGTGGCCCGTGGGCTCCACCGGCCGCACACGTCGGGATCCTTTCGAAACATGCCTTCACCGGAGCAGGGGGCGTCCACCAGGATTCGGTCGAAGAAGCCGACAAAGCGCCGGCTCAACCGCTGCGGCGATTCGTTCAGGACCACCGCATGGCTGACGCCGAGGCGATCCAGATTTTCCACCAGAACCTTGCTCCGCCGAGGGTCGATTTCATTGGCGATCAGAAGACCTTTCCCCTTCATGCGGGCGGCGATCTGGGTTGTTTTTCCTCCGGGAGCGGCACACAGGTCCAGTACCCGCTCCCCGGGCTGGGGATCCAGAGCGACCACCGGGGCCATGGCGCTGGGATCCTGGATGTAATACAGGCCGGCGGCGTGGTACACGTGTTTACCCGGACGATCCTCTTCCGGTTCGAAAAAGAAGCCCTCCTTGCACCAGGGGATCGGCTCCAGGCGGAAGGGGACGCGCTGAAGGAACTCTTCCACCCCGATTTTGAGCGTGTTCACCCGGAGACCTTTGGAGGGCGGCTCTCCATAGGTGGCGAGGAAGGCGGGATATTCTTCCTTCAAAAGGGTTTTCATCTGTTCCAGATATTCGTTGGGGAGCTGTGCCACAAGTCATCCTCCCGTCTGGTATCTCAAAGGTTGCACCTGTTATTGTAGCAGACGGAAGGCCGGAAAAAAATCATCGAGCTTGGAAGCGGCATGGGAGTGGTTGAATGGAGCCTGCGAAGAAACGGCGTTGGGGAGCCGGCGGCGTTGCCGCCCTGCAGTGGCTGATTTTTTTGGTGGCCAATACGGTGGCGCTGCCGGTGGTGATTGGAGAAATTTTTCAATTCACTCCGGCAGAAACCGCCGGCCTGATGCAGCGGACGTTCTTCGTGGTGGGGATCGGTTCGCTGTTGCAGGTATGGCTGGGACACCGGCTGCCCCTCATGGACGGGCCGGCGGGGATATGGATGGGGGTGTTCGCCATCCTGGGAAGTCAAGCCCTTTCCCAGGGAAGCGATCCCCGGGCGGTTTTGCAGTCCCTGGAGGGGGCGATGCTGGTGACCGGGGGGTGTTTCCTGCTCCTCGCGTCGACGGGACTGTTGCGGCGGTTGCTTTCCCTTTTTACGCCCCTGGTGACCGGCACATACTTGCTTTTACTCGTCCTGCAGTTGGGCGGGCTCTTTTTTCAAGGGATGCTGACCGGTGATCAGGGCGCGTTTGACCCCGCTGCCGCTTTGATCGCCCTGGGGGTGTTTTTTCTCGTCCTTCTGCTGTCCGTCATCGGCAGGGGATGGTGGAAAAGCTATTCGATCTTGATCGGGATGCTCGCCGGCTGGTCGATTTTTTCCCTCCTCGGTCGGGGCTCCGGCTCCGGGATGCCCACCGATTCACCGTATCTGACCGTTTTTGCCTGGGGGCTTCCGCGGCTCGATATGGGAGCCGCGTTGACGGGGGTTCTGGTGGCCTTGGTGCTGCTGTCGAACCTGGTTGCCAGCCTGGCAGCCGTCGGCGAAGCGGTTCGCGGCCGCAGCGACGTCCATCCCCGGGAGTTGACCCGGAGCGGCTGGGTGAGCGGGATCAATCACGGTCTGTCCGCCCTGTTTTCCACCGGTGGGTTGGTTTCCCTGTCCGTGTCGGCGGGCTTTATCCGACTGACCGGAGAGAGGGGAAGGATTCCCTTTTTCATCGCCTGTCTGCTCATGATCGGCGTTTCTCTGGTTCCTCCGCTGACGGAGGGATTGGCCTCCATACCGGGTCCCGTCGTCTACGCCGCCCTCCTGGCTTCCTTTGTGCAAATGGCGGGCACCGCGGTGCGAACCATCATGGAGCATCCCCTGGACGAGCGGCGGGCGACGATTTTGGGGATCAGTCTGGTGTTGGGGGTCGGAACGATGTTTCTTCCCACCCCGTTTTTCGAAACCGTCTCCCCGGCGGTCCGATATGTGCTGGAAAACGGACTCCTGGTCGGGACATTGACAGTGTTTTTGCTCGAGCAGCTGTGGCGAACCGGGGAGCGTTTGCCGACGGACCCGAGTGGAAATACTGGGGATCAACCTGAGGAAAGCGATTTGAAGGAAGGGATCCCCACTGAACAAGTCGGAGAAGGAAAAGCTGAAGGAACTGACCGTTGATCGCTCCCTCCCAAAAAACATCGAGCGGCTGAACCGCATTCTCGGCGTGGGAAAAAGCTTCGATGTGATCTGCCGTGAGCTGAACTACGGAGGGAAAAATTTTGCCCTCTACTTTGTGGACGGCTTTGCCAAGGATGATATCCTGAACTGGATTATGGACCACTTATCCCGATTGGAGCGGAAAGACCTCGTTCCCGGTACGATCGATCGGCTGCTCCGCACCCATGTGGCCTACCTGGAAGTGGAAACGACGAAAAAGATCGACGACGTGGTGACAGCGGTTCTGTCCGGTCCCGTGGCCCTGTTGGTCGACGGGGAAGAGGAGGCCATCCTGATCGATGCCCGAACCTACCCGGGCCGCCAGCCCGAAGAGCCGGATGTGGAGCGGGTGGTTCGGGGATCCCGGGACGGATTTGTGGAGACGCTCATTTTCAACACCGCCCTGACCCGCCGCCGGCTTCGGGATCCTTCCCTTCGGATGGAATACATGCAGGTGGGGGCCCGCTCCAAGACGGATATCTGCATCGCGTACCTGGAGGATGTGGCCGATCCCGAGCTGGTGGAGACGATCCGGAACACCCTGAGCCGGATACAGGTGGACGGATTGACCATGGCGGAGAAGGGCCTGGAGGAGTTTCTGTTCCGCCGCTATTGGAATCCCTATCCGCTGGTCCGCTTCACGGAGAGGCCGGACGTGGCGGCGGTCCATCTGCTGGAGGGACACGTACTGATCTACGTGGACACCTCCCCCAGCGTGATGATCACCCCCACCACCTTTTTCCACCACGTGCAGCACGCCGAGGAATATCGACAGAAGCCCGGGGTGGGGGCCTTTCTCCGATGGGTCCGGTTTCTCGGAATCGGAGTCTCCCTCTTTTTGGTCCCCCTGTGGTATTTGTTCGCTTTAGAACCGGAGCTGCTTCCCGCCGATCTGCGCTTTCTCGGCCCGGAGGATGTCAGGGATGTTCCCCTGTTGCTGCAACTGCTGACAGCGGAGGCGGGGGTGGAGATGTTGCGGATGGCGTCGATCCACACGCCTTCGCCCCTGGCTACGGCCCTGGGTCTGATCGCCGCCGTGCTGTTGGGGGAGATGGCGGTCAAGGTGGGCCTTTTCAACGAAGAGGTGATTCTGTACGTTGCCCTTGCCTCCATCGGCACCTTTGCCACCCCGAGCTATGAGATGGGACTGGCCAACAAGATTTCCCGGCTGTTTTTCCTCGCCGGGGTCGCCCTGGGAAAATTGCCGGGGCTGATCATCGCCGTGGGAATCTGGTTTTTCATGCTTGCGACGACGCGCTCCCTCAACACGCCCTACATGTGGCCGCTGATCCCCTTTAACGGAAAGGCGTTTTGGGACGTGTTGGTCCGGTCACCCATCCCCATCAAAACCAAACGACCCCGGGTCCTGTCGCCATCGGATCCGGATCGCCGGGCAGAGTGACGGCCGGAGGGGCCTTGTGCATCCTCCGGCCTTTTTCGGCTGGATTTGAAGGGATTCCAAGAAAAGTGATTTAAATCGGATAAAAAGTTCGTTACAATAGTGTGGGAACCATCCAAAAAAACCAACGACTACGTGTTCCATTTATTGAATGACTATTCATTCATTCGGGAGGGTTTCCAATGGCAAAAAAGGAGATTTGGCACCAATACTACCCGGAAGAGATCCCCGCATCCCTACGGTATCCCGATGCGCTTCTGACGGACTTCAGAT
>JAJYSD010000013.1 GCA_021793745.1 Bacillota bacterium | reverse complement strand
GGGAAACGCTTCCCCGAAGCGTTTCCCGCTCGACGGGCTCCCCGTCCGTCTTCATCAAGCGGACATCCTCCCGGGTGAGCACCGCCATTTCTCCGTCTTCCAGGGCGTAGAAGTCACGGGTATGTTCCAGGATGGCGGGAATGTCGGAAGCAATGAAGTTTTCTCCATCTCCCACACCGACGATGAGCGGACTGGCCAGCCGGACGGCGACCATTTTGTCCGGTTCGTATTCACTGACAATGGCAAGAGCATAGGCCCCCTTCATCCGCCGGACCACCCTCTGGACCGTGGATACCAGATCGCCATCCCACTGGTCGGCCAAAAGGTGGGCGACCACTTCGGAATCCGTCTCCGATTTGAAGGTGCAGCCCTTGGCCAGGAGTTCCTCCTTCAACTCCAGGTAGTTCTCGATGATCCCGTTGTGGACGACGGCGAAGCGTTGGGCCATGTCCATGTGCGGGTGAGCATTTGCATCCGACGGCTTTCCATGGGTCGCCCACCGGGTGTGGCCGATTCCCAGCTGCCCGGGCAATGACCGGTGGGAAAGGCGGTGTTCCAGCTCCGATAGGCGGCCCTCCGCCTTGCACATCCCCAGCGTCTCCCCGTTGTACACGGCCAGACCCGCCGAATCATAGCCGCGGTATTCCAGCTTCCGAAGCCCTTCCAGGAGGATTCCCTGGGCCTGTTTCGGTCCGATATATCCGACGATGCCACACATAGGTTCCAGTAACCCCCTTTGAAAATCCGGTTCGCCTGCTCCCTCTCCCGGAGAAGGGGCGATCCTCTCCTCTCCCGCTGAAGGGCGCGGCGAAGAAAAAGCCCTTCAGCTTTCCCGCTTTCGCTTTCCTGCACGTTGCAGGAGCATCGCACCGGAGCGGGTTGTCAAGCAGGTCGCCCCGCTCTTTTCCGCTCCGGTTCCACGGCCCCGATGCCGGGCCGGGAGGCATCCGCCGATGATTCGATCAACCTCCACCTCGTCAACTGCGGCCGGCCCGCCGCAGTCCTGGCGCTTGCCGACATTTGGGCCTGCGTACACTCGGCTTCTCCCCTCGGCCTCACCCCCTTTTCGGAAAGCCCTTCAATCGATTCGGTTAGAAGAAATGGAACCTTGTGGCAATCGTCGGCTCAGACCGATTCATTGACATTTTCCTGTCAGGCCAGCTCCCGTTTAACCGCTTCGGCGATATCCTCCACACACCGCTTCAGCGTCTCCTCATCGGGCCCCTCCGCCATCACCCGGATCAGCGGCTCCGTCCCGGAAGGTCGGACCAATACGCGCCCCTCATCCCCCAGGACCTGCTCCGCCCTTTTTACAGCCTGTGCGATGTCTCATTTCCGTTCAAGCCGTTCTTATCCTTCACAGGCACATTGACCAACAGCTGCGGATACTTGGTCATCACCCGGGCCAGATCGCCCAGGGTCTTCCCCGTATCCTTCATCACCTGCAACAGCTGCAGGGCCGTCAGCAGTCCGTCTCCCGTGGTGCCGTGATCGAGAAAGATGATATGGCCCGACTGTTCGCCGCCCAGGTTGTGGCCGCCGCTGCGCATCTCCTCCATCACGTAGCGGTCACCCACCTTGGTTTTTTTGACGGCGATCCCCTTGGATTCCAGGGCCTTAAACATTCCGATGTTGCTCATGACGGTGGCGACGACGGTATCCCCCTTCAGCTCGCCCCGTTCCTTCAAGAAGTCGCCGCAGATGCACAGGATGTGATCCCCGTCCACCAATTGTCCCGTTTCGTCGACGGCGATCAGGCGGTCCGCATCGCCGTCAAAGGCGAGCCCCGCATCGGCCTTGCGGGCCTTCACTTCCCGCTGCAACCGCTCGGGGTGGGTGGAGCCGCAGTTCACATTGATGTTCACCCCGTCCGGTTCGGAGGAAAGGGCGATCACATCGGCACCGAGGTCCCGAAGCAGGCGGGGTGCCAATTCGGAGGCCGCCCCGTTGGCGCAATCGACGATGAGATTGAGACCGCACAGGTCGGTATCGATCGTCTGCTTGAGGTGGTCGAGATAACGTTCCACCTCCTGCGGACGATCCTCCACCCGGCCGATCCCCTCGCCCTCGGGCCGGGGCAGTCGATCTTCCTCTTGTTCCAGCAACTCTTCGATGGCCGCCTCGGTTTCATCGGACAGTTTGAACCCGTCCGACCCGAAAAACTTGATTCCGTTATCGGTAAAGGGATTATGGGAGGCGGAGATCATCACGCCCGCATCGGCTCCCAGCTCCCGGGTCAAAAAGGCCACGCCGGGCGTGGTCACCACTCCCAGGCGAATCACATCACAGCCGATCGAGAGCATGCCGGCGATCAAGCCGGCTTCCAACATCTCCCCGGACAAGCGCGTATCCCGCCCGATGAGCACCCGGGGCCGCTTCGCCTGCTTGGTCAGCACATAGGCACCGCAGCGCCCCAAGCGAAAAGCCAGCTCTGGCGTCAGCTCCCGGTTGGCCACCCCCCGCACGCCATCGGTTCCAAAGTATTTCCCCATTGCTGATCCTCCTTCTCCTGCCACATCCCTCGGTTCACCGTCATCCCTTTTCTCTTCTTACCCCATCCCTATTCGTCATGGACGGTGACGGTCACAAGGAACCCCCGGGGAAGCGAACGCCCCGGGGAGCCTTTGCGCACCCTTCATCGTTTGATGCGGATCTTCGCCTCCTGTTTCGGGTCGCCCTTCAATTGCACGTATGCAGGAAGGTTGACCCGTATCGGACGGACATGCACTCCCGGAGGCAGATTGGACGCATCGACGACGGCACGAACATCCTGCAACTTGATATTTTTGAGCAGTTTCGGCGCTCCGGTGATGACCAGGTCGATTTTGCCGCTTTTGGGAGCGACCACATCGGCCTCCATCCCTTCTCCCAAGCCGTTTACGCGGATCGGTACACCCTCCAATTTCTTCGTCTTCGCCTTGACGATGGTCACCGTGATCTCCACCGTCTTCGGCTCCACCTTCAGACGATCGTCCACCAACGGAACGGGCAGTTCAAAGGTGCGATCCTTGGTCACACCGGACAAATCCAGGGCCGGTCCCGGATAAACCTCCAATCCGTCCAGGGCCTCTTCCGGGCCGTACACCGTTACGCGGTCCGTATCGGTCCGCAAACCTGCGATCGCATATCCCTCCGGGGGATATTTGGCCACATCCACCTTGAGGGGGACCGATTTATCCGGTGCCGTCACCGGCACTTCCACCTCGACCACCGAAGGGGTGACTTCCACCTTGTGGAGAGGCCCGTTTTCCCCATACACTTGTAACGCGACAGAGCGGGAAACGGTTTCGGTCGATCCCTCCACATTGACGACCCCCTTGACCGCCGTCACTTCCTCCAGAAGCGACTCGGAACCCCGCACCAATACCTTGGTCGGCTTGATCACCGGTTCCCCCGACTGGAAGCCGGACGGGAGATCCCCGACCAGGTCCACCTGTACCGGAATTTCAAGCTGTTGTTTCTCCTCCAGGGTCACGCTGACGGTTTTGGGATCGGTTTCCACCCTGACACCGTCGGGAAAACCGGACCACTTGACGGGAATGCCCCGGTGCTTGCCCGGACCGAGGCCCCTCAAATCGATATAGACGCGGTACGAATCGGGGGAGATGCGATTGATGGACGACGCGTCCCCGGAAAGCTCCAAATTGACGTTGGTCGGTGCATCCGTCAGCTCCAAGCTCTCCTGGTTGTACAGCGCCTCTAGGGTCACATTGCGGATGGTCGTCTGCACCTTTTCGCCCCCGGTAAAGGGAAAAGGTTTCTCGTTCACGATCATCCACAACATGACCGTCAAGACGACGGCCACCAGCTTCAACACGGTGTCGCTCTCAAACCATTTATCCATCAGGGTCCCCCTTTCGGACCCAGAAGTTGGCCTTCCTTTCCGCAGGTTTCAACTCCTGATACAGCCGCGTCAGCAGTTCCTCCTCCGAAAGTCCCCGTTCCAACTGCCCCTGGATGGCCAGGGAGATGGATCCCGTCTCCTCGGAGACGATCACGGCAATGCCGTCGGAGACTTCGCTCATGCCGATTCCGGCCCGGTGACGGGTTCCCAGCTCTTTGCTGATAAAGGGATTCTCAGACAGAGGAAGATAACACCCGGCGGCCATGATCCGGTCCTTCCGGACGATCACGGCACCGTCGTGCAGCGGTGTATTGGGAAGGAAGATGTTGATCAACAGCTCGGCGCTCAACGCCGATTCCAACCGGATTCCGGATTCGATATAGTCCGACAGCCCCGTTTCGCGCTCAATAATAATCAACGCGCCGATTCTCCGCTTCGACAGGTGCCCGATCGCCTTGATCAGTTCCCCCACCATTCGGGTGACAATCTGATCCTCCATTTGCCGGCTGCGCCCGAAAAAACCGCCCCTTCCCAGCTGCTCCAGCGCCCGGCGCAACTCCGGCTGGAAAATAATAAACAGGACGATCACGCCGACGGAAAACAGGTTTTCGATCAACCATTGCAGGGTGGACAGCTGAAAAACGCTGCTGAACATCCAGGCAGCGATCACCACAGTAAGACCCTTTAGCAGCTGAACCGCCCGGGTCCCCCGAAGGAGGAGTAGCAGCCTGTAAATAATGTAACTGACGATCAGAATGTCCACCACATCGCTCAGGTACCGGGTCACTCCGCCGAGAACATTCATGGGCGCCTCCATTGGTCTTAACTACCGTCTTCGCTACCATCTAGTATACTACAACCCTTGGGACGGGGATTCCACTCCTTTGATTATGCATGAAGAAAGGAAAAAAAGAAAAGGGCTCCACGTCATCCCGTATTCCGGAGCCCTGCGGCAATTCCGTTGATGGTCAGGAGAACCTGTTCCAAAACCTCCTCCTTGGATTTCTCCGTCCCGTCCGCCGACCGGAGTTTTCCAAGAAGATCCACCTGGATGAAGCTGAGGGGGTCGACATAGGGATTGCGCAGCCGAATCGATTCCTGAATGACGGGAACATGGTCCAAAATCTCCTCCTGCCGGGTGATTTGGAGGACCAATTCCCGGGATCTCCGGTATTCTTCCTCGATCGTCCGGAAGATCCGTTCCCCTTCCTCCGGATCGCCGGCCAGGGAAGCGTACTCCCGGGCGATCACAAAATCCGCCTTCGCCAGGGCCATATGCAGGTTGTCCATCAGGGAACGGAAGAAGGGCCACTGATCAAACATCTCCTGCAGCCGTTCCAACCCGTCGGGATGCTTTTCCAGGTAGCGGGAAAAACCCGTACCGGCCGCGTACCAGGCCGGAAAAAGATAGCGGCTCTGGGTCCAGGCAAACACCCACGGGATGGCGCGCAGGTCCTCGAAGGCCCGGCTGTTTTTTCGGCGTGTCGGTCGGGATCCGATCTTCAGCTCCCCGATCTCCGGCAGCGGAGTGGCTTCATGGAAAAAGGACAAGAAGGCCGGATCCCCGAACACCAAGCCCTGATAAGCCTCCAGGGCATGTCCGGAAATCTCATCCATCGCCTGCACCCAGGCGGCTTCCGGTTCGTTCCCGTCCCCGGTGATGGCGGTGGCCGCCGACAACAGGAGAGCCGAGGTGGCCTGCTCCAGGCTTCGGGAGGCGATCGGCTTCAGGGCATACCGGGAGGAGAGCACCTCGCCCTGTTCCGTAATTTTCACCCCGCCCAGCACGGTTTCCGGCGGCTTAGCCTGGATGCTCCGGTTCAACGGACCCCCGCCGCGACCCAGGGCCCCGCCTCGTCCGTGGAAATATTTTACGTTGATCCCGTTTTCCCGGGCCAACCGGCTGAGGGAACGCTGAGCCCGATACAGTTCCCAGTTGGCCGTCAGCATCCCCCCGTCCTTATTGCTGTCGGAATACCCCAGCATGATTTCCTGATAGGGCTGGCCCCCCCGCAGGGCCGGCACATAGGCCGGATGGTGGAAATACGCCTCCATGATCTCCCTGGCCCGGTGCAAATCGTCGATGGTCTCCAGGAGGGGAACCACGTGAAGGCGGGACGTCACCTGATTCCCCGTCCTGCGGAACAGCCCGACCTCCTTGGCGAACAACACCACCTCCAGGAGGTCACTGGTCCCCTGGGTCATGCTGACCAGGTAATTTCGGATCGCCTCATCCCCAAAGGTGTCCTTCGCCCGGGCGATCACCCGAAACAGATCCAGACACTGCTCCGTCTCCGGAGAAAAACGCATGTAGGGAGAGGTGAGGGGACGGGGATCCGCCAGCAGATCCGTCAGCAGCTTCACCTTTTGTTCCTCGGATAGCTCGCCGTAGTTTTCAACGATGCCCAGGCTGCACAGGATTTCCGTCAACGCCTTTTCATGCTCCGCGCTGTGCTGGCGAATGTCCAACGTGAGCAGGTGAAAGCCGAACAGCTCCACCTGACGGATCAACCGACTCACGTCCCGATCCGCGAGGACGTACGCCCGGTGAAGGCGCAGGCTGTGGGCAAGCAGCCGCAGGTCGGCGAGAAAGGCCTCCGGCCCCGAATAAATCCCCCGCTCCTTTTGATCAAGGCGGGTGTGGCGCAGCCGGGCCAACATATAGGTGCATTTCGAGCGATAAGGTTCCTGCAGATGGCGCCAATCGCCCGCATCCGGATTCTCCAGCTTCACTTCCGCCCGATCCCTTTCGAGGGAGCGAAGAAGCTCGTCGGAGACGGTCGTGTTCCGGGTGGAATGGCTCAGCTTTTGGATCAGCCTGCGCAGAGCCTGCTCATATTTGCTCAGCGCCAGGTTGCGCTGAAGTTTCAACGTATTCCAGGTCACCTCGGGGGTCACCGAGGGATTGCCGTCCCGATCGCCGCCGATCCACGATCCAAACCGGAGGAAAGTGGGGACCTGCCAGGCGTGATTCGGGTATTCCTGGCGCAGACACTTCTCCAGCTCTCCGTGGATGTCCGGCAGCACATCAAATAAGGTCTCATCCACATAGTAGAGCCCATTTTGGACTTCATCCATCACCGTCGGTTTCCGGTGGCGCAGCTCACTGGTCTGCCACAGCGTATGCACTTCCGCCAGGATCTCTTCCCGAAGCCGATTTCGATCCTCTTCGGTCAGATACGGGTTGTCCAGCTCCATCACCCGCTCAGCAATCCGCTGGTGGATGTCCAAAACCGTCCGCCGCATCGCTTCTGTCGGGTGGGCCGTGATGACCAGCTCCAACGAGAGGTGGCGGAGCACTTCTTCCACCTGTTTTTCGGACAAGCCCCGCTCCTTCAGCTTGCGCACGGCGCTGGCGATGGAGTCGCGCTGCACACCTCTGGAGAGCCGGTACTCCCGATGGCGGCGAATGCGATGATTTTGTTCGGCGATGTTGACCAGTTGGAAATAGATCGCAAAGGCCCGGATCACATTCCGCCGCATCGATGGAGACAGGCTGCGAATCAACTCCCGGCTTCGCTTCAGCACGGCGGGATCGTAGGAGACCCGAAGCTGTTTGGTCATCTCCCGGATGTTCTCCACGATGTCCAGGAGAGCTTGTCCTCCCTCCATCACGAGAACCTCGCCCAAAATGTGCCCCAAGAAGCGCACATCTCGGCGGAGCGGATGATCCTTTTCCGCTTCCGTCATCAAGTTTTGCTGACCCATGGAGCGACACCCCCTTAAGAAGCCCTTTCATCGGACCTGGACAAAATTCAGCGGGGTGGACATTTTCAGTCCCGGGTGGACAAAAGCTCCCCGCTCAAAATGTTTCACTTGCCTCTTTTATTCCCTATCCTCTCGGCGATCAATCGTCCGGGGCAGGCGGGATCGGCATGAAATCAACGAAGGCTGATTCCTCCCGCCCTCCACGATCATCCATTTTCCGGAGGCGGAGGAAATGAGGACCGGCCTAAACTTTACCGAGGATTGTTCCTTGGCCCGGAGGTAATCGGTCCAGGCAATCCGGGGAAAACTGAACTCCTTCAACAGCGTGTGATAACAAGCGTTACGAATCGCCGCGGGAAGATCCCGCCTCTTGACCCAGGCCATCGCTTTCTTATACTTCCCTCGCCGCAAAAGTTCCTGCAGATGGGACTGCATGGCGCTCTCCAGGGAACATTTGAAATAAAGCTTGGACCGCTTTCCCCTTCCACCGCCCGGTTTCCAGTAGATGAGCCCTTCCTGCTCCATGCTTTTCAACAGCCGCTTCACATTGCGCGTGGAACAAAACAGGACCTCGGCCAATTCCTGCAGGCTCACTTCAAAGGATCGGTGGGTCTCCACCTCTTGAAAGCATAACCGCAGCTTGAGGAAATGCTCGATCGTTTTCATGGAATCCCACCTGAAAAGATTTTCATACAGTTATTGTAACCCATCCTCCCCAAACAAAAAAGGGAGATAAAAGCCGGCGAAAAGTCCCCTTTTTTTCCCCCGCCGATTTCCGATATGATCAAGGGGGATCAATTGCGATGTGGAGGACCGGTATGAACGCGTTTTATCAACGGATTTGGAACTTCGCAAAAAGGAGAAAAAAATGGCTCGTCCTTTTTTTCCTGCTGATCTTCCTCTACCTCAACAACAGCTCGCTCCTGGCGGAACCGCCCGGGGGGAAGCCGATCCTGCTCGCCCACCGCGGCCTGGGTCATACCTTCGCGATCGAGGGCATCACCGATGAAACCTGTACCGCCGACCGCATCCATCCTCCGGAGCATCCGTATCTCGAGAACACGATTCCCTCCATGCGGGCGGCCTTCGAGTACGGCGCCGACATCGTCGAGCTCGATATTCATCCGACCAAAGACGGCCAGTTTGCCGTTTTTCACGATTGGACCCTCGATTGCCGCACCGACGGTAGCGGTGTCACCCGGGAAAAAACGATGGAGGAGCTCAAAAAGCTGGACATCGGTTACGGTTATACCGCCGATGGAGGAAAAACCTATCCCTTTCGGGGAAAAGGGGTCGGGATGATGCCCACCCTGGACGAAGTGTTGTCCACCTTTCCGGACCGATCCCTCTTAATCCATATCAAGAGTGATGATCCCCGGGAAGGGGTGATGCTGGCCGAACGGCTGTCCAAACTTCCACCCGAACGATTGGAGCGTCTGGCGGTCTACGGAGGCGACCGGCCGATCGCAGAACTGGAGAAACACCTCCCGGCGGTCCGCACCATGTCCAAGGCCTCCCTGAAACGATGCCTGCTCCAATACGAAGCGATCGGTTGGACCGGCATCATCCCGGATGCCTGTAAAGGGACTCAGCTCCATATTCCCGTCGAATACGCATCCTGGTTGTGGGGATGGCCCCATCGCTTTCTCAGCCGGATGGAACAAGTCGGGACCCGGGTCATTTTGGTCAAATACATCGACGGTTTCTCCGGAGGGTTTGATACGCCGGAGGATCTCGAAGACCTGCCGAAGGACTACTCCGGCGGGATTTGGACCAATCGGATCGACCGCATTGCCCCTCTCGTCAATCAACAATAACCCCAAACTACTGCTGCCCCCTTCATGGTTGAAAGGGGGCAGATCGTACTAAAGGCTTCCTGACTTGAGCGGATCGTGTTTCACCGGTTCCCTCGTTTTCTCCGCAAAGGAGGGGGGCATCCGGTGTGAGTGCAACAAGCTCTTCACATATTGATCAAACTGATCCGTATGGTATTTTTGATCGCGCCGATGGAGCGCGATTCCGATCTTCAAGGCGGTGCGGGCAGCCGCCTCGTCCCAGAAGCAACCGAAATCGACAATCCGGTTGCTCCCGTCTCCCCGCGTGGTAATGATCAGCAGGGCATGCCACCGACCGTCCCGTTGAAACACCAATTTTTCATAGTCAAACACGGAGATCCCTCCATGCGCATCCAACAGTCACCATTCAATAATCGATTTCCTCCCTCGAGTCGATCGGGTGGAAATAAAGCAAACAAAAAAAGGCTTTAATTTAATGGAATGTTTCGGAAACAATGGGAATCAAGAAAGAAATCTACACGCACCAAGGTTTGATGAAACCTTTCACCAGGCTGATCCTCCACCCTGTCATTCATGTTATTTCCCTCTTCGATGAAACATCAATCCTCTTTTTCCCCTGCACCTGTGGATCGGTTTTTTGACTCATCATGGGTTCCCCCCTGCTTCTTCTGCTTCGGATGGATTTGGCGGAACTCTTTCGGCCCTTGTTTCATCTGCTGCATCATTTGCTGCTTCATCTGCTGTTCCATCGCTTTGATCATTTTTTCCAACCCGGCATGAACAGTTTTCGATCTTCTTTTTCATCCCGGGATCTTTCCTCAACTGGATAAACAGGTCGACGAGCTGTGGCTGCAGTCGGGGATCCTGGGCGATGGCCTGCATCACTCGGAATTGGCTGGTCATCAACCGTTTTTCTGGATCGGATCGGCCAAAGTGCGCTCCAGAACATCCATGTGATCGTCGAGAACCATCGGCGTGACGGTGTCGAGGGCCCTGTTTCATGCGGAAAGCGAAGCCCCATCCCGTCTCCAAGAAAAAACTCCCTTCGATACGGAGGGAGTTTCACCTTAGGAAGCGGTAAGCATGAGCTGTCCCGGAACCCTACAATACCTGCTTCCCAAAGACCGATTCGATCAGGGCTACGGCCACTTTGGCGGTCCGGTTGCCGTTGTCCAGAATCGGATTCACCTCGACAAATTCAGCGGAGGTGAGCACGTTCGCCTCGGCCAACATCTCCATAGCCAGATGGCTCTCCCGGTATGTAAGTCCCCCTTCCACCGGCGTTCCCACTCCCGGCGCATCCTTCGGATCCAGTCCGTCCAGATCCAGGCTCAGATGAACGCCGTCCGTTCCCCGGGTGACAATCTCCAGGGCTTCCTCCATGATGGCACCCATGCCTAAGCGATCGATATCATGCATCGTGAACACGCGGATCCCCAGCCGACGGATCAAGTCCCGCTCTCCTTTATCCAAATCCCGGGTCCCGATGAGGACCACGTTTTCCGGATGCACCTTGGGTGTAAACCCCAAACAGCGGACCAGAGACGGATGCCCGTAACCCAGACTGACGGCAAGGG
>JAJYSD010000012.1 GCA_021793745.1 Bacillota bacterium | reverse complement strand
TGGCCGCCCCCAGCGGGCGGGAGGTGTTGGAAGCCCGGGAGCTGACGATCGGGTACGATGCCGCCACCCCCTTGGCCGCCGATCTCACCTTTCGGATCGAGCGGGGGGAGCGGATCGCCCTGATCGGTCCCAACGGCGTCGGCAAATCCACCCTCCTCAAGACCCTCGCCGGCCTGCTGCCGCCCTTGTCCGGCCGGATCCGCTTCGGAACCGGGGTGGATCTCGATTACTACGACCAGGAACAGCAAACCTTCAACCCGGAAGCGACCGTCCTGGAGGAGGTGTGGAACGACTTTCCCTCCCTGAATCGCACCACAATCCGCTCCGCCCTCGGCCAGCTCCTGTTCAGCGGCGATGACGTGTTCAAAAGAGTGGCCGATCTGAGCGGCGGTGAAAAGGCCCGCCTCTCCCTGTGCAAGCGCATGTTGCGCCGGGCCAATCTGCTGCTGATGGATGAGCCCACCAACCACCTGGACATGCGCAGCAAGGAGCGGCTGGAAAAGGCGTTGGCGGAATATCCGGGAACACTCCTCTTCGTCTCCCACGACCGCTATTTTATCAACCGGCTGGCCACCCGGGTCTGGGAACTGACGCCGGAGGGGATCCGCTCGTATACCGGCAATTACGATGCGTATCTGGAACAGCAAAAAGCGAATGCCGAAAAAGAGTCGGCCAAAAAGGAGCCGCCCCCTTCCCGGCGCCAACCGGCGACGACCAAGGGAACCGGCGACAGGGAAGAGCGCCTCCGGAGGGAGGAAGCGGCCCGGCTGGAAGCGGAGATTCAGGAATTGGAGAAAAGGATACAGGCCCTCCAGGAAGAGATGTGCCTGCCGGAGGTGCTCCGGGATCCGGAAAAAGGGTGGGCGTTGAAGGCTCGGCTGGAACAGTATGAGGCGCTGTTGGCGGAAAAAACGGAACGATGGGTGGAGCTGGCCGAGTAGGCCCGGCCTCCGGCAATCATCCAGAAAAACGGTCCCCATTCGGTGGCGCTTCAAGGGTACCGCTTTTCCAGCCGCCGCTCCGGGGTGGGGAGGACGCCGGGAAGCCTTTCGATCGAAAATGGATGCCCAGCAACGCAAGGATGACGACCACAGGCTGCCGCGGATGACCGCTTCACCCGCCCTTCCGGTGCCGCTCCAGAAAAGCGAGGATGTGCCGATACACGTTGATCTCGTTTTCCTTCTTCGAAAATCCGTGCCCTTCATCCTCCAACACGAGATACTCCACCTCGACCCCCTTTTCCCGCAGGGCGGCGACGATTTGATCCGATTCCGCCTTCACCACCCGGGGATCATTGGCCCCCTGGATGATGAGCAGGGGCTTCTTCATGTTTTCCAGGTACGTGATGGGGGAATCTTCGGTCAGCTTCTCCCTGTCCTTGACGGGGTCGCCGACCCACTGCTCCATGGCCGGTTTCCAGTGATCGGGAACGGATTCGATAAAGGTGAAGAGGTTGCTCGGACCGAAAATGTCGACGGCAGCCCGCATGTATTCGGGATAGCGGCCCGCCAAAAGCAGGGTCATGTATCCCCCGTAGCTTCCCCCCATGACAAACAGCCTGTCCCGGTCCGCGATCCCCTGTTCAAACAGCCATTCGATTCCCGCCACGCAATCCCGGGCCGGCCCGCCGCCCCAATCCCGCTCCACCCGTTTGCAAAAGCTTCTCCCGTAACCGGTGCTGCCGCGGAAGTTGGGGGCAAAGATGGTATAGCCCCGGGCGAGGAGAAACTGGAACAACGAACGGAACTGTTTCCGCTCCGCCCCTTGGGGACCGCCGTGGGGCCAAAAAATGGTGTAACCGTTGGCCGTCTCCGACTTCGCCCGGAAGAGAAGGGCCTCGATCTCCTGTCCGTCAAAGGAGGGATAGGTGACCACTTCCGGCTCCACCATGCGGTCTTGCGGAATCCCCAGCACCCGGTTGTCCGTGACGGCTTCCCAGTCGCCGCCCGGTTTCCTCCGGTAGAGGTTCGGAGGTTGGGTTGCTCCTCGCCCGAGGAGGTACAGGGTGCCGCTTTCCGCCACGTGGAGCTGGTCCACCACATCTACGGGCAGCGGAATCGGGGTCAGCTGCTTTTCGGCAGGGGAGTAGGCGTACAGCTTGTCCGCCACCCCTTTTTCCGTCACCATGTACAACCGCCCGCTGGGACGATGCCACTTCAGCCCTGCGGCCGACTCTCCGTCGAAGGTGACAACGGGTGAAAACTCCCGCGTTTCGATGTCAAAACGGGCCACATAGGCAAATTCCGCCTCATAATCGGTGACAAAATAGAGCTGGTTCTCCCGGGCGTACAGGATGTCGGACACCCGGTGACCCACCTGCGGGTCCGGCGTCAGGGAGAGCCTTTCCTCTCCCGTTTGGACAAAGCCGGGCTGATGGGTATTGCTGAACAATTGGGTCCAGGCAAACCCGGTTTCCCGGGGGCTGACGGCGGCCAAATGCACCGACGCATCCCTGCCGACCAACAGGACTTCGCTGTTTCCCTCCGTCAAATCGTAGCGGCAAATGTTCAAATAGACGGCATTTCCCCGACTGGTGGTGTAGTAGATCCTTCTGCCGTCCTCCGACAGCTGGGCGACAAAAAACTTCTCCGTCTCCTCCGCCTTCAGCAGGGGATGGAGCTCCCCTCCATCCATCGGCAATGCGTAGATGTGGAAGTTCTCGTCTCCGTCCCGGTCAACGCCCGCGATAATGAAGCGGTTTTCCGGATCGATCTTGAGATAGCCGACGCTCTGATCGGCATAGGTCAAGGGATAGGGGAAGGTCCGGGGCAGGTCCATGGCCCACAGGTTGAATGCGCCGCCCAAATTGCTGGCGAAGACGATCTTTTTTTCATCCCGGGAAACGGCAAAATGCGTGATGTTGAACGTGCGAAAAAACTGTTCCACGCTGGGCTTGGGAAACGAAAGCACGGGATTTTACCTCACTTTTTCGAAATTGGCGGGAAGGCATCCGCCGACATCCCTTCAGCCGCTCCTTCCCGCCGCCTCCAGCCGTTTGAGAAAGGATTCCTGTCGAATGACCAACTCCTGGGCGGAGGGGAGATCGATTTGGCGAAAGGAGACGGTTCCGCCGGGAGGCAGTTGGGCCACCTTCGGCAGGTCGACGGAGATCACGTTGGCGATCTTGGCATAACCTCCGGTGGTCTGACGGTCCGCCATCAGAACGATCGGCTGGCCGTCCGCCGGCACCTGGACAGCGCCCATGGCGACGGCGTCCGAGAGGATATCCGCCGTCTCCCGGTGCTCGATGCGCGGCCCCTGCAGGCGGATTCCCATGCGGTCGGACTGGGGGGTCACCTGGTACTCGCCGGTAAGGAACGTGCGGATGCCTTCATCCGTGAAGGCTTCCTCCTGGGGACCGAGGACGACGCGAACTTCGGCCCTTTTGCCCCATCGGGGGATCCGGTCGGCGGAAAGACGCCTTCCGGAACGGGAAAGGTGCACCGGCCCGTCGCCCCGCTCCAGAATGTCCCCCCGGCGGAGGGGTCTTCCATGCATGCCACCGATGCCCGCCCGCAAATAGGTGGATTTGCTCCCCATCACATCCTCCCCGCATATCCCGCCGGCCACCGCCAGATAGGCGCGTACGCCCCTTCGGGATCCCCGAAAACGGAGGATGCTCCCCCGCTCCAGCACAACACTTTTCCACATCGGGAGGGGGACGCCGTCCACCGTCGCCCCGAGATCGGCGCCGCACAGGGCGATGACGAGATCCTCCAGTGCCTTCAGCTCCGGACCCGTCATCGTCATCTCCAGCCCGGCCGCTCCCCTCCGGTTCCCCACCAGGCAATTGGCCACCTGCAGGGAGAAGGCATCCATCGCTCCTGCCGCCACCATGCCGGTATGCTGGAAGCCGACCCGGCCTAGATCCTGTACCGTGGTCAACAGTCCCGGTTGCAATACTTCCAACGCTGGTCTCATCGTCTTCGTTCATATCCTTTCATGCGATCAGAGTCCAGGATGAGGAATTGTTGGATCGGAGACCGGCGGGAAACACCCGACGGACCCGACAACGCCGCGGATGTCCAACCCCCGTCATCCTACCGTCCATCGCCATCAGGACCTCTCCAGCCAGGCTCCGACGCTCCGGATTTCGACGCCTTCGTCCTGCAGCGCTTCCCTGAGGCGACGGGCAAAGGCCAGGGCTTGGGGCTCATCCCCGTGCACGCAAATGGTGTCGGCACGGATGGAGAGCTCCGTCCCGTCCACGGCGGTCACCTTTTTTTCCTTCACCATGCGGATCACCCGCCTCACCGCTTCCTCCGGATCGCGGACCATCGCCCGGGGATCGGTGCGGGGGGTCAGCGTGCCGTCCGGCTGGTAGGTCCGGTCGGCAAACACCTCCTCCGCCACCGGCAGACCGGCCGCCCTCCCCGCCTCGACCAGGGCGCTTCCCGCAAGGCCGAAGAGAATCAATTCGGAGTCGACGGCCGCCACCGCTTCGGCGATGGCGGAGGCGATCCGGCGGTCCCGACAAGCCATGTTGTACAGGGCGCCATGGGGCTTCACGTGCTGCAGGCGCTTCCCGCAGGCCCGGGCGAAGGCGGTGAGGGCGCCCACCTGATACAGGGTCATGTTGTAGACATCCTTCGTATCCACCTCGATCCGCCGCCGGCCGAACCCCATCAGGTCCGGCAGCCCGGGATGGGCCCCCAGTCCGACGCCCTTTTCCGCGGCGGCCTTCACGATGCGCCCCATCACGTTGTGGTCTCCGGCATGATAACCGCAGGCGATGTTGGCGGACGTGACAAAGCGGAGAACCTCCTCGTCCTGACCGATGGTGTAGGCTCCGAAACCCTCGCCCAGATCCGAGTTCAAGTCGACCACCCAACGACTCATGCCTCTTCTCCTCCCCCGTATTCCCGAATTTCCACCGAATACGTCCCCCGGCGCACCTGCTCCCGGATCTCCCGGAACTCCGCCTCGCTCACCGGCTGAAACCGGAGACGATCCCCCATCCTGAGCAGAATCGGTTCCTCCCGTCCCGGGTCATACAGCCGAACAGGGGTCCGGCCGATCAGTCGCCAGCCCCCCGGCGTCTCCAGGGGATAAACACCGGTCTGTTTTCCGGCGATCCCCACCGCGCCCTCCGGAATGCGGGGACGGGGACGTTCCAGCCGGGGGGCGGCAATTCGCTCCGACATCCCGCCCAAATAGGGAAATCCCGGCACAAACCCCATCATATAGACGAGGTAATCGCGCCCGCTGTGCAGGCGGATCACCTCCTCCGGCGGCAGACCGTTGTGCTCCGCCACAAAGGGCAGATCCGGTCCCCATTCGCCGCCGTAAACCGTCGGCAGGACGATCAGCCGCGCAGGCGGAAGCTGGACGCGGTCCAGATCGGCCGCCAGATCGGTCAATTTTTTTACCAGCTCGTCATACCGAATCACATGGGGGCGGTAAAAGACGGTGACGGACCCGTAGGCGGGCACCCATTCGACCACGCCGGGGGGAACATCCTTCTCCAGATGGTGGCAAAAACTGCGCACCCTGCGGTGAATGCGCGGATGGATCGCGTCGCCCAACTGCACAGTCACCGCCGAATCCCCCAGCGGCTTCACGGACAGGATCACCGATCTCCCCCCTTTTCCACAGTCGAACGGTAAAGCGACAATATTTTATATTTCTCCTTCTCACCTTAGAATCCTTTCTCCGAAGCGGGAAATCCATGTGAGGGGGATGGAAAACCCTTCAAAGGATGGCGGAATTCGATGGCTTGATCCGGATAGGGGGCCGCCGACTTCGGGCGGAAAACCGAAGGAGGATGAAAGGAAGGAAATCCGAGCGAAACCCCTTCCATGACTCCTCTCAAGAGACAGAGGGGAATCGGAGGCGGGCCCCGACCGATCCCTTGAACGTCCGGCGGCCACCTCCGAACACTCTCGGGGCGCTTGAGCTCATCGGACTACGCCGTGACCAGCTTCTTCCGCAGGAGGGGAATGGCATCGACGATATGACGCCCGATTCCCAATTCGGCCGGCTCAAACCCCAACGCCAATCCGACGAGTTGCGGCAGATGGAGGATCGGGACGGTGATGTCCTGATCAAATCCCCTCTGGGCATCCGGTTGATACATGTCCAGCTGCATCTGGCACAGGGGGCAGGGGGTGACAAGGCAATCCGCCCCCGCATCCTTCGAGGACAAGCAATTGATGCCCGTCAACTTCATCACTTCTTTTTCAGCGGGGAAAACCGCATGGAAGCCGCAACAGGCGAGGCGCTGATCAAAATCCACACATTCCGCCCCCAACGCCTCCGCCACCCTTTCCATGGACTGGGGATTCAAAGGATTTTCAAACCCCATGATCTGGGGCGGCCGGAGAATGTGGCAGCCGTAAAAGTTGGCGACCTTCAGCCCTTCCAAGGGCCGCTTCACCTTCTCCTTCAGCCGATCCAGTCCATAATCCTTGACGAGCACCCACAAAAAGTGGGTGATCTCGACCGTGCCCCTGTACTCGACGCCCGCCTCCGCGAGGCCTTGATTCACCCTTTTCTTCAGCTGCTCATTTCGGTCCAGCTTCTGTTTGGCGGTGCGCAGCATCAGGGTGCAGGTATTGCATACGGTGAGCAGAGGGGCATCCAATTGCTCGGCCAGGGCGATATTCCGCGCGTTGATGGATGTGGCCAAAAAATCATCCACATCCTGAATGTGGCTGGCGCCGCAGCAGGTCCACCCCTCCAATTCCACCAGTTCAATCCCGAGGGCAGCGGCCACTTTTTTGGTGGAGATCATGAGCTCCTTGGCGGCCGACTCCAGCGTGCAACCCGGAAAAAAGCCATATCTCACGGCTCTTTCACCCCCTGGGCATGCTCGTATATTTTTCGGACCCCTTCGATGCCCTCTACCTCCCGGGGCATGTGCAGCGGATTGATCTTTCCTTTCCTGATGAGACGAAGGGCAAAGGGGATGCGGTTCATCGTGGAAACAAATCCTTCGGTTTTCATGGGAAGGGTCACTTCATTCAGACGACCCTTGCTTTTCACGTCTTCCACGAAGGCGTAGGCATGGCGGGCGCCTTTGTTGTCCCGTTCGCCCATTTGGATGGACGCCTGTCTCAGATAGGCGTTTTCCCCGGCCAGGTCGATCTCCTTCGGACATTTCGTGACGCATTCCATGCAGTGGAGGCACTTCCACAGGCCCTTTTCCAGGGCCGGCCGGATATGCTCCTCGGGGGCGGCATCCCGGGAGTCCACTGCGAAGCGATACGCCTTGTTCAGGATGAAGGGATCGAGGTAACCCTCCTGATTCAGGGAGAGTTGGCCGCATTCAGACGAACAGATCCCGCAGAGGATGCAATCGGTGGGAGAGGCGATTTTGCGGAAGTCCTCCGGCGATTGTCGAAAACCCTCCGACGGGTCCCCGTCCTCGGACGGAATGAGCCACGGTCTGACCGCCTTCATTCGCTCCAGTTTGGGTTCCCAATCCACGACCAGGTCCCGGATCACCGGGAAATTGTTGAGGGGTTCCAGGGTCAAGCGTTCGGTTTCAAAGGTCTCCAACAGCTGATCCAGGGAGGTCTTGCAGGCCAAAAAGGCATTTCCGTTCACCCTCACCGCGCAACTTCCGCAGATGGCATGGCGGCAGGCCGCGGAAAAGGTGAGCGTGGGATCCAACTCCTCCCGGATTTTCGTCAGGGAATAGAGCAGGGTTTTCCCTTTTTCATAGGGGAGCTGGTATTCCTGGTACCATTCCTTTACGCCATCATACCGCTTGATGCGCAGGGTCACCGTATCCATCAATACTTCCTCTCCTCCGGTCGATATTTGGTGATTTTCACCGGCTCGTATTGGAGGATATAATCATCCCCCTTCTTGTAGATCAGGGTGTGTTTCAGGAAACGCCCATCGTCCCGCTTCGGATAATCCGCCCGGGCGTGGGAACCGCGGCTCTCCTTCCGGTGAAGGGCTCCGAGGGCCACCGCCTTCGCCAGTTTCAACAGATTGCCGACTTCCACATAATGGACAAAGGCCAGATTGTACCGGACCGATGTATCGCCGATGCAGGCGTCCTGGTAATCCTCCAACAGCCGGCCGACCGTCTCCAGCGCTTCTTTCATTTCGCTTTCCCTGCGGAAAATCCCGACGTTGTTCCACATGGTTTCCGCCATTTTGTCGCGAATCTCCGTTACCGGGATTCCCTCCGTCTTTCTGCGCATGCGGTCAAAGGTTTTGATCCAGCGGTCCGCCTCTTTTTTCACTTTTTTCCCAGAGGGCAACGAGCGTTGTTTGGCGATTTCCCGGGCGCCCAAACCGGCGTACTTGCCGAAGAGCACCACATCGGCCACCGAATTGCCCCCCAGCCGGTTGGCTCCGTGGATGGAGATGCAGGCGCATTCCCCGGCGGCGAGGATCCCTTCGATCGGCGTACGACAGGTCTTGTAGTCGACCACGTGAATGCCGCCCATCATATAGTGACAGCTGGGGCGAATCGGCACCGGCTCTTCGATGATGTCCACGCCTTCGAAGTGCATGGCCAACGCTCTCACCTGGGGGAGCCGCTCCAGGATTTTCTCCTTCCCCAGGTGTCTCAAATCCATCTGGACATATGCTCCGATGCCTTCGCCAAAGCCCCGGCCTTCCTTGATCTCCGTCTCGATGGCCCTGGAAACCAAATCCCGAGGGCCGAGCTCCATCTTCTCCGGGGCATAGCGCGCCATAAATCGCTCGCCCTCCTTGTTCAACAGGTGGCCACCTTCCCCCCGGCACGCCTCCGACATGAGAATGCCGCTCGATGCCAAACCGGTCGGATGGAATTGCACAAACTCGGGATCCTTCAGCGGAATCCCCGCATCAAAGCAGGCCGCCGTCCCGTCACCGGTCATGTTGAGGGCGTTGGTCGTGCGGTTCCAGTAAATTCTCCCGAAACCACCCGTGGCGATCACCGCCGCCTTGGCTTGAATGGGGTGGATGGCCCCGCTGCGCATGTCCAGGGCTACCAGCCCGTCCAACTCCCCCTCTTCCACCGCCAGGGATAACAGGAACCACTCATGAAGAAACTTCACACCCCTTTTCAAGCACTGTTCATACAGCGTGTGAAGAATCACATGCCCCGTCTTGTCCGCGGAATAGCAGGTCCTCGGGCTGGAGGCCCCGCCGAAGGGGCGTTGCGCCACGCGCCCGTTCTCGTCCCGGGAAAAGGGGACCCCGTAAAAGTCCAGTTCCTGGATGAGCTCCGGCATGCGGGAAGTGAAAAATTCAACGGCATCCTGATCCGCCAGGAAGTCGCTCCCCTTCACCGTATCCCTGAAGTGCTTTTCCACCGAATCCGACGGGTCCCGGTTCCCCAGGGCCGCATTGATGCCCCCCTGCGCCGCGCCCGTATGGGAGCGGGTGGGGTAGATCTTGCTGAGAACCGCCACCTCCAGATCCGGGTCTTCACTGGCGGCGAGGGCTGCCATCATCCCCGCGCCCCCGGCACCGACAACGACGATATCGTAGCTGAGCATTTCCTTCGCCTCCCGGTTACGACGGTATCGATGTGCTTCCCCCGCGGCGCTTCGACCGACCGGAAAATCCGCATCGCTCCGGCCCCGAAGCGCCACAGGAAGGGAGCACCCATCCCCTTACCAAAGCCCGAGCACTTTCCACCACAAACCGCCCACCCCAAACCAGATCACGAGATGCAAAGCCGACATCACCAGCCCGAGAGACCACCATCGGCCCTGGGTGATATAGCCGGAGCCGAAAAAGACCGGGGCGGGACCGCTGCCGTAATGGGTGATGCAACCGAACAGATTGCTGAAATAGGCGAGGATCAACGCCGCGAGCATCCCCGGAGCCCCCGCCGCCACGATGACGGCCAAAAAGGCGGAATACATGGCGCTGACGTGGGCCGTGGCGCTGGCAAAGAAATAGTGGCTGTAGAAGTAGACCACCGCCAGGAGGATGAGCCCCAGGGCCCAGGGCAGCCCGCTTACGGAATCCTTCATGACATCGCTGAACCAGGCGATCAGGCCGAGCTTGTCCAGATAGGTGGCCATCATGACCAGCGCCGAGAACCAGACCAACGTATCCCAGGCGCTGGTCTCGCGCTTGATGTCGGACCATGTGAGGACCCCGGTGAGAAGCAGGGCCGAAAGACCGACAAAGGCCGTGGTGGTCGCCCCGATTTCCCCCAGAACCGGCACCCCCCGCTCACCGAAGATCCACAGAAACAAAATCAACAGGAAGACAGCAATCATACTCTTTTCCGACCGTTTCAGGGGGCCCAATGCTTTCAGTTTTTGGGATGCCAAGTCCGCCGCACCCTCGGTCTCCTTGATTTCCGGCGGATACAGCTTGTAGAGAACCAGGGGAATCAGGATCAGGCTCAACAGCCCCGGTACCGCGGCGGCTGACGCCCAATCCGTCCAGGAGATCTCGGTTTTTAAGAGGTCCTCGGCAAGACTGGCCGCCAGCGGATTGGCCGCCATGGCGGTCATAAACATGGCACTGGTGACCAGATCCCCTTGAAAGGCGACCTTGGTCAGGAAAGCGCCGATTTTCCTCTCGGTTCCGTCTCCGGGGCGGGAACCGAAGGCCTCCGAAAGGGACCGGATAATCGGAAAGATGATGCCGCCGGCCCGCGCCGTGTTGCTCGGCATGGCCGGGGCCAGGAGGAGATCGCTTGCCAACAGGGAATAGGAAAGGCCCAGGGTTTTTTTGCCGAACTTTTTTACAAACAGGTAAGCGATCCTTGTGCCGAGGCCGGTCTTGATGAATCCCCGGGAAATAAAGAACGCGATGACAATCAGCCAAATGGTGGAGTTTTGGAAACCGCTCAAGGCTTCGTCGATGGACAAGGTCCTCGTGAGGACCGTCGCCATGATGGCGAGAATCGCCACGGAACCCATGGGGAGGGGCTTCCATATCAGGCCGACGATGGTGGCGACAAAGATCGCCAACAGATGCCAAGCCTGCTTTTCCACCCCCGGGGGTGTCGGCAAAAACCAGATCACGGCACCGAC
>JAJYSD010000011.1 GCA_021793745.1 Bacillota bacterium | reverse complement strand
GCCCGGGCCGCTTTGTATCTGGCCTCGGACCTGGCGAAGATGGTCACCGGTGAAATTCTGAATGTGGATGGAGGACGGGGGATCTGATGAAGGAGCCGCTGATTCGGATGGAGGGGGTCTCCTTTGACTACAGGCTGAACAGCGAGGAGGTCGTGCGCGTCCTTCGGGACGTTTCCCTGGACATTTACCCGGGGGAATATGTGGCCATCATCGGCCACAACGGCTCGGGAAAATCGACGCTGGCCAAGCATTTCAACGGCATCCTCAAACCGACGGAAGGCAATGTGTATGTGGCCGGATTTAACACCAAGGACGACCGCTATCGGCGGGAGATCCGGCGGAGAGTGGGGATGGTGTTTCAACATCCGGACAATCAGATCGTGGCCACCATCGTGGAGGACGACGTGGCCTTCGGTCTGGAAAACATCGGGGTCCCCCCGCGGGAGATGCGAAAACGGATCGATGCCGCCCTGGAAGCCGTCGGCATGAGCTCGTATCGGAACCGCCCTCCCCATCACTTGTCGGGGGGACAGAAGCAACGGGTTGCCATCGCCGGCGTGCTGGCCATGGAGCCCCGATGTCTGGTGCTTGATGAGGCGACCAGCATGCTGGACGCCCATGGGCGGCGGGAGATCTTGCAGGTGCTGCGACGGCTTCATCAAAGGGGGATGACCATCATCGCCGTCTCCCACCACATGTCTGAAGCGGCGGAGGCGGACCGGGTGCTGGTTATCGAGGCGGGGCGAATCGCGATGGAGGGTCCCCCCCGCGAAATCTTTCAACGACAGGAACTCCTCCGCCGGCTCCAGCTGGATATTCCCGTCGCCACCCGGTTGGCGGGACGAATCCATGAGCGGGTTCCCGATTTTCAACCGGACTTGATCCATCCGCGGGAAATCGTGGACGAAGTGGTCAGGATCGCGGGAAAAAAGGGGGCGGCGGGGTGATGGGGACCGTCATCGAAGTGGAAGACTTGCGATACACCTACATGGAAAACACTCCCCTGGCGCATCAAGCGCTGGCGGGTGTCCAGTTGTCCGTGGAGGAAGGGGAGTGTGTGGCGATCATCGGCCATACGGGTTCCGGAAAATCCACCTTGATTCAGCATTTCAACGGGCTGCTGCGGCCCCAGCAGGGAAGGGTGAGGGTCGACGGCCAGGATCTGTCCGACCCCGGGCTGGATCTCAAGGGGTTGAGGCGCAAGGTGGGGCTGGTCTTTCAAAACCCGGAGGATCAGCTTTTCGAAAAATGGGTCGGGGACGATGTGGCCTTCGGTCCGTTGAAAATGGGACTTCCGCTGAAGGAGGTGCGCGACCGGGTCCGATGGGCGATGGAGATGGCGGGCCTCTCCTTTGAGGCGATGAAGGATCGTCCCACCTACGCCCTGAGCGGCGGTCAAAAGCGGAAAGTGGCTCTGGCGGGGGTGTTGGCCCTGCGGCCGAAGGTCCTCGTTTTGGACGAGCCGACCGCGGGATTGGATCCCCGCTCCCGGAAAGAGCTGCTGGGTCGCATCGAGGGCTTCAACCGGCGGGAGAAGATGACGGTGATTTTTGTTTCCCACAACATGGAGGAGGTGGCTTGCCTGGCGGATCGGATCTTTGTCATGGCCGCAGGCCAAATCGTCGCCCAGGGGACACCCCGGGAAATCTTCGGAAACCGGGAAGTCCTGTTGCAACATCGGATCGGTGCACCGGAGACCGTGGAAATTTTATACCGGATTCAAGGGTTGGGATATCCGGTGGATGTCGGGGCCTATGAATTGGACTCGGCGGCGGCGGAAATCGTCTCCATCCTCCGGCCCCAAGGGGTGAAATCCCATGGCCCGGGAATTTGAATTGACGCGCAACATTACCGTCGGCCAATATCTGCCGACGGGCTCCTTCGTCCACCGGTTGGATCCGCGGATCAAGCTTCTCGCCTGCGGGATTTTGATCCTGGCCATCGCCTTTTGCAATTCCTATGGGGGCAATCTCATCGTCCTCGCCTTTTCGTGCCTCTTGTTCCGCCTGTCCCGCATCCCCCTCCGCTACGGTTTGTCCGGGGTGAAACCGGCCATCCCCTTCATCGTGATCTTAGCGGTGCTGCAGCTGCTGTTTTACGGAGACATTGCATCCGGCGGAAGGGTTTACCTGGAATACGGATTGATCGTCATCACCAGCGACAGCCTTCGCCTCGTCATCGTCTCCGCCCTGCGATTTATCGAAATCATCTTTGTCAGCAGCGTGCTGACCCTGAGCACGTCCACCACGCAATTGACCCACGGGATGGAGAGTTTGTTGAAGCCCCTGGGATATCTGAAATTTCCCGTCCATGAATTTTCTCTGATCATGACCATCGCTCTCCGCTTTGTGCCCACCTTTGCCATGGAAATGGAGAAGATGATCAAGGCCCAAGCGTCGAGGGGGGCCGAGTTCGGGACGGGTTCCTGGTGGCAAATTTTTCGGCGTACGAAGGAGATGCTTCCGATCATTGTCCCGCTGTTTCGCGTGGCCATGGAACGGGCAGAAGATCTGATCCTGGCGATGGAAGCGAGATGCTACACGCCCGGTGGAACGCGTTCGCGCTTTCGAACCTATCAAACCACCTTCAGAGATGGTCTCACCCTCCTCTTCATTCTCTGCTTCTCCCTGTTGTTGTGGATGTATCCTTTTCCCTATTGAGGGCAATTTGTCAAAAGGGAGGAACCGCCCATGGAAAAGGGCCTGACGGTGCGCAAGATCGTCATTGCCGGCGTGTTGGGGGCTGTCGCCATTTTGCTCGGTGTCACCCGCCTGGGGTATATTCCGGTGCCCACCGCGGCGGGCAATGCGACGATCATGCATATTCCGGCGATCATCGGAGGGATCCTGCAGGGTCCCCTGGTCGGGATGATCATCGGTTTGATTTTCGGCATCACCTCTTTCCTCAACGCCACCATCCCCCTGTTTAAAGATCCCTTCATCGCCATCCTGCCCCGTTTGTTCATCGGGGTGATGGCCTATCTGACCTATCGAGGAATCAGGAATCTCAACGAATATGTCGCCGTGGGAATGGCCAGCTTTGTCGGCTCGCTGACCAATACGGTCCTCGTCCTGGTTCTGGCGGTTTTCCGGGGATACCTCGCCCCGGGGGTGGCCTGGGCGGTGGCGGTGACCAATGGCATTCCCGAAGCGGTGGTTTCGGTGGTGCTTACCCTCGCGGTGGTCGCAACCGGGATGAAGATCGGTCATTGGGGAAGAAAAAAATCGAAGATTTCAGGTGATTTCTGATATGCGACGCTTCAACAATATCACGGATGTCCCCGGGATCCGGGTCGGAAATGTCGAGGATCTTCGCGCCCTCACCGGCTGCACCGTCCTATGGGTGGAAGAGGGGGCTGTCTGCGGCGTCGATGTTCGCGGATCGGCCCCGGGAACCCGGGAGACGGACCTGTTGAATCCCATCCATCTGGTGGAGCGAGTTCACGCCATCTGTCTCTCCGGGGGCAGCGCCTATGGCTTGGACGCCGCCGGCGGTGTCATGCAGTACTTGGAGGAGCAGGGCTGCGGATTTCAGACGGGAGCCGGGGTGGTTCCGATCGTCCCGGCGGCGGTCCTGTTCGATTTGGATGTCGGCGATGGGCAGGTTCGTCCCGACAGGGAAATGGGTTATCGGGCCGCCTCCATAGCGGCCCGGGGTTCCTTTCCCCTGGGCAATGTCGGCGCCGGTTGCGGCGCCACCGTCGGGAAGATGGCCGGGCCGCGCCGTGCGATGAAAGGAGGGTTGGGTTCGGCGTCTCGGAGGTGGGAAAACGGCTTGATCGTCGGAGCGATCGTGGCGGTCAATGCCCTGGGGGAAGTCCGGGATCCCTCGACGGGTCAGATTTTGGCGGGAACCCGGGATGAGGACGGGAAAATCCGCAGCTACCTCCATTGGTTGGGGAAACAGCCCCTCTCCTTTTCCGGGGGAACCAACACGACGATCGGCGTCGTGGCCGCCAACGCCCGGCTCACCAAGGCGCAGGCCAGCAAGGTGGCCACGATGGCCCACGATGGGTTGGCCCGGACCATCTATCCCGCCCACACCATGCTTGACGGGGATACCCTGTTTGCCCTGGCGATGGGTGAAGTGGAGGCCTCCGTCGATCTGGTGGGGGCGATCGCCGCTGACGTGTTGGCGGAGGCGGTTCTTCGTGCCATCCGCTCGGCGGAGGGAATCGAAGGGGTGCCCGCATACCGCGATTTGCAGGATGGGAGGGGTGAGGGACATTGAAGAGGGTGGAAGAGGCGGTCCTTCGCTATTTGGATGAGGACGAACTGGTCCGCCTGACCCGGGAGCTGATCCGGATCAAAAGCGTATACCGGCCGGGGTCGACCGATGGCAATGAGGAGAAGGCCGCCCGGTTTGTGGCGGATTATCTGCGGAACATGGGATTACAGGTTCACTATGAAGAGGTGGTGCCCGGACGCCCCAATGTGATCGCCCTCTTGGATTTCCGCCGCCCGGGGAAAACCCTCCTGTACGAAGCCCACACGGATGTCGTCACCGAAGGGGACCCGGCTGCCTGGCGTTATGATCCCTTCGGCGCCGTGATGGAAAACGGGAGAATCTATGGCCGGGGGGCGTGCGATACGAAAGGGAATCTGGCGGCGGCCATCTCCGCCGTCCATGCCATCCAAAGGTCGGGGGCTCATTTGGCGGGAAAGATCATCCTGTGCATCCCCTGCGACGAGGAAGGGATGATGATCGGGATTAAGGATTTCATCCGCCGCGGTTGGGCCCGGGGGGTGGACGGCGCCATCATCTGCGAGCCGGAGGAAAACCAGTTATGCATCGCGCAAAAGGGAGCGATGCGGGTCCTCATCAAAACCTACGGCAAAATGGCCCACGGGGCGATGCCGCTGACCGGAATCAATCCCAATACCCGGATGGCCAAGGTGCTTGTGGCCCTGGAGGAGTTGGAGCGGCGTGAAAAGGAGCGGGTCGGAGAACACCCCTATCTGGGATGGCCCAGCATTACGCCCACCATTCTGCGCTCCCCGGTGAAGGGCGAGCCGCAGATCAATGTGATTCCGGATCAATGCATCGCCGCCCTGGATATCCGGACCGTCCCGGGTCAGGACCATGAATCGCTCCGGAGGCAGATGGAGGAAATTCTACAACGCCTGGAAAGGGAGGACCCCCTGTTTCAGGCGTCCCTCGAGGTGGTCGAGGAGCGCCCCTGGACCGAGACGGATAAGGAGAATGGCATCGTTGTCGCCGTCGCGGACGCTTACCGGGAGGTCACCGGGCGGGAGCCGGTTTACAACGGGGTGCCCGGTGCGACGGACGGCACCTTCCTCCACATGGCGGGGGTGCCCATCGTCACTACGGGGGCGGGGGATCGCCACATCCCTCACCATGCGGACGAGTATGTGGAGGTCGAGGAACTGGTCGAAACGGCAAAAATCTATTGTCTCGCCGCCCTCAAGTTTCTGAATTCGGATTAGTGCGACGCATGTGGCCCTGCGCCGGAAGCGGATGGGTGAGAGGAGGATGCCCGTGGATCGGTATGGGCTTTGGATCCGAGGAGAGTTCGTCGATTCCAACAGGAATGAGTGTTTTGAAACCCGCAACCCTGCGGATCAGTCGGTGATCGCCCGGGTGGCCCGGGGGCGCGGCGAGGATGTGGATGCGGCGGTCAGGGTGGCCAGATCCACCTTTGAGAGCGATGAGTGGCAAAGCATGCATCCCGCCGAGCGCGGTCGCATTCTGTTGCGGACCTCGGAATTGATCCGCAGGAATCGGGATGAGCTGGCGACTTTGGAAACGTTGGACAACGGAAAACCGCTGAAACAGGCGCAGACGGACATCGAAGTGAGCGCCCGGTATTTCGAATACTATGCCGGGGTCGCCGACAAAATTTTGGGGGAGACCATTCCCGTGTCGCCGGGTTATATCGACTTTACCCAGCGGGAGCCCTTCGGGGTGTGCGCCTTGATCATTCCCTGGAACTATCCTATGCAGGTGGCCGCCCGGACCGCTGCCCCGGCTTTGGCCGCCGGAAACACGGTGGTGTTGAAACCGGCGGAGGAGACGCCGCTCACCGCTTTGAAGTTGGGCGTCCTTTTAAAGGAAGCCGGCCTTCCCGACGGGGCCTTCAACGTGGTTCCCGGATTCGGGGAGGAGGCGGGAGCGGCCCTGGCCGCTCATCCCGGGATTGATCACGTGTCCTTTACCGGTTCCGTGCCGGTGGGGACGGAAGTGATGACGTCGGCGGCCAAAAACATCGTTCCCGTCACCCTGGAATTGGGCGGCAAATCCCCCAATATTGTTTTTGCCGATGCGGATCTGGAAGAGGCCGCCCGGTGGGTGGTGAGTTCCATTATTCAAAACGCCGGCCAAACCTGTTCGGCGGGATCCCGCCTTCTGGTCGAACTTTCGATCCACGATCAATTCCTGTCGATGGTCAAAGCCCGGTTGGAATCCATCACGGTGGGTCCCGGAATCCGCAATCCGGACATGGGACCGATCATTTCGGAGAAGCAGCTGCGCACCGTAATGGGCTACATCGCCCTCGCCGAGGAGGAAGGGGCGGAAATCCTGACGGGGGGAGCCCGGCTGGAGGACGGAGAGCTCGCCCGGGGATTTTTTGTAGCCCCCACCCTGTTGGATCGGGTTCCCCAGGGCGGCCGGGTGGCCACCGAGGAAATCTTTGGTCCGGTTTTGTCTACGTTGACCTTTGAAGATGTCGATGAAGCGATCTCCATCGCCAATGAGACCCCCTATGGCCTGGTCGCAGGCGTTCACACCCGAGATTTGTCAAAAGCCCTCACGGTTGCGAAGAAAGTCCGTGCCGGTCAGGTCTTTATCAACACCTACGGAGCCGGGGGAGGGGTGGAAATGCCCTTCGGCGGTTACGGGAAGAGCGGGTTCGGTCGGGAAAAGGGATTGGAGGCCCTCCTCCATTTCACCCAATTGAAAAACGTGTTGATCCGGTACGGTTCCTAGGTTCAAGGGGGATTGCCGCATACCAGCTCCGGGATCCCTTTTCCCGGTATCAATCCAGCGCCCCCTTTTTTCTTTAAACCGATTTTTTTAATCTACTTTCACTATATATTTATGTTTATAAAACAAACTTGACTAATCTGATAAATAGGATTAAACTAATGGTTAATCGGTAGGCGAAGGTTCACGTAAAAAAGGGGGCGTTGAAACGGTAAACCCGTCAAGCCTGGGGTTGCGAGGGGCGATCGTTGGTTTGTCCGTGATGAACCTGTTTAAGAGATGACCGATAATTCCGCCGGGGATGGAGGAGGGTCGGTTGTGGAGAAACCGTTGTTCCAACAGGTGTGGTCCAAAGCCCAGTGGGAGGATCTTCCGGTTCATCGTTCCCTTTTGACGCCGATGATGTTTCTGGAACGCGCCCTGCACACCTTTTCCGATCAAACGGCCGTGGTGGACGGGGATCGGCGGTATACCTACGGGGAGTTCGGCTCCCGGGTTTACCGTCTGGCAGATGCCCTGGGCAAGGCGGGCATCGACAAGGGTGACCGGGTGGCGGTGTTGCTTCCCAATTCGGTGGAATTCCTGGAGATCTATTTTGCCGTTCCCCAGATCGGCGCCATCCTGGTACCGATCAACCGGTTGCTCGCTCCCGGGGAGGTGAAGTACATCCTCCAGCATTCCGGGGCCAAGGCCCTGATCATCCACGGGACGCTGGGGCACCTCCTGGAACCGATCCGCAGGGAGTTGGATGCCCTCAATCTGGTGATTTGGACCGGTCCGGTGGAAGGGGATTCGTCGGACCTCCACTATGACCGTTTTCTTCAGGAAGGGCGTGCCGAGCCCTTCGTCTATCGGGTGGATGACGAGGATCAGACGATCAGTATCAACTACACCAGCGGTACGACGGGGCGTCCCAAGGGGGTGATGTACACCCACCGGGGAGCTTACCTCAACGCGATGGGGGAGATTGTGGAGACGGGCCTGACCCCCTCCAGCGTCTATTTGTGGACACTTCCCATGTATCACTGCAACGGCTGGTGCTTCCCCTGGGCCGTTACCGGCGTGGGTGGGCTCCATGTCTGTCTGCCGAAGGTCCGGTCCAAGGAGATCCTCCGGCTTGTGGAAGAGGAGAAGGTGACCCATTTGTGCGCCGCCCCCACTGTGATGATCAAGCTGATTACCGAAGCCCCTTCGGGTTATCGCTTTCCCCGGCCGCTTCATATCGTGACGGCGGCCTCTCCGCCGCCGCCGGCGGTGATCGAACAGGCGGAACGGATGGGGGCCCGGGTGATCCACGTGTACGGCCTCACCGAAACCTATGGTCCCCACACGGTTTGCGTGTGGAAGGAGAAATGGGACGGTGAGGAATTGACGACACGGGCGATGCTGAAGGGGCGGCAGGGCGTCGGCTACATCCATGCGCCGGAACTGCGGGTGGTGGATGAAAACATGGAAGACGTCCCGGCGGACGGCGAGACATTGGGCGAAGTGATCATGCGGGGAAACAACGTGATGAAGGGGTACTACCGGGACGAGAGGGCGACCGCGAAGGCCTTCCAGGGTGGTTGGTTCCACTCCGGCGACTTGGCGGTGGTCCACCCCGACGGGTATATCGAGCTGAAGGACCGGAAAAAGGATATCATCATCAGCGGCGGCGTCAATATCTCCACGATCGAAGTGGAGCGCGCTCTGTATCAGCATCCGGACATTTTGGAGGCGGCGGTGGTGGGCGTCCCCGATCCCTATTGGGGAGAGGTTCCCAAGGCATATGTCACCCTCCGGCCCGGGGCACGCCTCAAGGAAGAAGAGGTGATCGCCTTTACGCGCGATCGCTTGGCCCCTTTCAAATGTCCGAAGGAGGTATCCTTCGGTCCGCTGCCGAAGAATTCAACGGGTAAAGTGCAAAAGTTTAAGTTGCGGGAACGGGCATTGGCTGAAAAACAGGTCCAGCTCACCGAGCAGGAGGGATGAGGTGTGAGTTTGGCGCAGACAGATCGTTACCGACACATTTTGACCCGACTGGACGGAAGGGTGGCCATCGTTTCCATGAACCGTCCCGAACGGCGGAACGCCCTCTCCGAGGAGCACATGGGAGAGCTGACGGAATTCCTGAAGGCCGTCGGCGCCAGCCGGGACGTGTCCGTCGTCATTTTGAAGGGGGAAGGGCCGGTCTTTTGTGCGGGACACGATTTGAACGAGATGGTCAATCAGGACATCGCCTTTTATCGCCACCTGTTCGATGTCTGCACGGAGATGATGGAGACCATCCAAGCCATTCCGCAGCCGGTGATCGCCCAGGTGCACGGGGTGGCCACGGCGGCGGGATGTCAGTTGGTGGCCAGCTGTGATCTGGCAGTGGCGTCGGAAGAGGCCCGTTTTGCCACGCCGGGGGTGAAAATCGGCCTGTTCTGTTCCACGCCGATGGTGGCCCTGAGCCGCGCGGTGGGAAGAAAGAAGGCGATGGAGATGCTTTTGACCGGTGAACCCATTTCCGCCCGGGAAGCGATGGCCTTCGGACTGGTCAACCGGGTGGTTCCCGCCGATCGCCTGGAGGAGGAGACCCGCTCCCTAGCCGACAAGATCGCAGAGGCCAGCGCCTTCACCCTGGGAATCGGAAAACAGGCCTTTTACCGCCAGCTGGACATGCCGCAACCGCAGGCCTATGCCTACGCCAAGGAAGTGATGTCCCTCAATGCTACGGCCGCCGATGCCCAGGAGGGGATGTGCGCCTTTTTGGAAAAAAGATCGCCCCGGTGGCGCCACCGATGAACCGCGATGTTCCGGCGAAGTGCCTTCGCCGGATTTTTTTTGGATGCGCGATGTCCGCATCGCCTCATGGAAATGGATTCGCCAGGGAGGACGGGCGGGGAAGGGAGCCTTCAGCCCGAGGCTCTCGTCTCCGGGTCTTTCTTTTTCTAGGACCGGTTTCGGCTGGTGGAGAAACGGGGAAGGCGGGACCCTTCCTCCAACGCGTTCAGGGGTCGCCGGCGGCGTTACCGCGGCGAAGGAGGAGGTGGGCGCCCTCGTTCAGGCGTCGATCGGTTGGTTACGGCACCGGCGATGCCAAGCCATTAGGGGCGGGCGACACGTCTGTCGGGTATGGAAAGCCTGCCCGGCTTTCGGGAGGACTTTGTTTAACGATCATCCAAAAGATTGATCACAATCCCCGCCATAAACCGTTTAAATGGGTGTTGTATTGTATGGTTGCCAGCTTAACTACCATTCGTTAAAGGGAAGAAGGTTTAATCAATTGACAAACAAAAAGGGCAGTGCTATAGTTACCTTGAAACGAAAATGTTTCGATAATAAATCCTCTTTTGATATATGCGTTAATCTATCTTTTGAGGGGGAAGGCCATGAAGAAGACAGGGTTGTTCATGATGGTGGCTCTCTTGGTTTTTTTGACCGCCTGCATGCCGTCGGCCGGAACCGAGCAGAAGACGCTCACCTTCTGGCATATCGGGATCGGCAAGGAGAGAACCATTCTCGAGGAGGCGGTGAAGCGCTTCGAGGAGAAGCATCCGGATGTCAAAGTGGAAATCGTGGCACACCAGAATGACGCCTACAAAACCAAATTGCCCGTGGCCATGGGAGGCGGAAATCCGCCGGATATTTTCCACTCCTGGGGAGGAGGGTGGCTCGGGGAATTTGTGGAAGCGGGACAAGTCTATGATCTGACGGACCAGGTGGACGCGGATCGATTCGCCCCGGCCGCTCTGGAAGCCGCCACCTTTGACGGGAAAATCATGGGCGTTCCTTTGGCGATGGATGTGGTCCCGGTTTGGTACAATAAAGGGGTTTTTGAAAAGTACGACATCGAACCGCCTGAAACCTGGGACGAATTGATGCAAGTGATGGAAACCTTGAAAAAGAATGACGTGATTCCCTTTGCCCTCGCCAATAAAACGAAGTGGACCGGCGCGTTTTATCTGATGTATCTCGCCGATCGAGTCGGGGGCGAGCAGGTTTTTCAAAATGCGATGGATCGGAAAGGGTCCTTTGATCACCCGGCGTATGTCAAAGCCGGTGAATACAAGATCGGAA
>JAJYSD010000010.1 GCA_021793745.1 Bacillota bacterium | reverse complement strand
CTGGCCACTTTTCCGCCGTACAGGGCATGGACCACATGAAGAAGCTTTCCGTCTCCGAGGGTTCGGATCAACTCCCGGCCATCATGGCGGAGGGTGAATCGAATCTCCGGATGAGCCAAAGCCAACCGCCCCACGATATCCGCCACGTGGCTAACTTCAGTGTTGACGGTTTTCAGGTGTTTCAAACGGGCGGGCGTATTGAAAAAAAGGTCCCGCACCGTCACATCCGTCCCGGGGGGATGGGCCGTTTCACCCACGGATCGCAGCTCTCCCCCTTCCAGGTCAACCCGGGTGGCCGCCTCCGCTCCCTTCTCCGCGGTGATCAGGGTCATCCGGGAAACGGAGGCGATGCTGGGAAGGGCCTCCCCCCGGAATCCCAGCGTGCGGATGGCAAAGAGATCACGCTCTCGGTGGATCTTGCTCGTCGCATGGCGGCTGAAGGCCAGCTGTGCATCCTCGCGCCCCATCCCGCACCCGTTGTCCACCACCCGAATGGAACGAATCCCCCCTTCTTCGATCTCCACGAGAATCTGATCCGCCCCCGCATCGATGGCGTTTTCGACCAACTCCTTCACGACGGAAGCCGGTCGCTCCACCACTTCTCCCGCTGCAATCTGGTTGGCCAGTCGGTCATCCAAGATACGGATTCTGCTCATCTCATCTCCCTCCGGCTATTCGCCATCCCGCAGCCGTCGTTGCAGCTCGTAGAAAAACTGAACCGTATCGAGCGGAGACGCCTGAAGCACATCCCAGGATAGGAGATCTTCGATCACCTGCTTCTCCCGGTCTGACACTCCTCCATTTTCCCCTTCGGGCTCCGCCATAAACTGAAACAGATTCAGCTGCCCGCCCGCCGCCGTTTCCCCGCGGCTCTCCAGCTCCTCCAGGATCACTTTCGCCCTCGAAATCACCGCCTGCGGAAGACCCGCCCGCTCAGCCACGTGAATGCCATAACTGCGGTCCGCCTTCCCCGGTTCAATCCGGTGGAGAAAAACCACCTTTCCCTCTTTTTCGATACAGCGGGCATGGACATTGACCACCCGCGGCAGGGACTCCTCCAGCGCGGTCAGCTCGTGATAATGGGTGGAAAACAGCGTTTTCGCACCCACGTGATTGTGAACATATTCCACGATGGATTGAGCCAGGGCCATCCCGTCATAGGTGGAGGTCCCCCTGCCCACTTCATCCAGCAGGATGAGGCTGTTCGGGGAAGCCTGCATCAAGGCTTGGCGCGTTTCCGCCATCTCCACCATGAAGGTGCTCCTGCCTCCGGTCAAATCATCCGATGCGCCGATCCGCGTAAAAATCCGGTCGACCACCGGGATGGTCGCCTGCCTGGCCGGGACAAAACAGCCGATCTGGGCCATGATGACGATCAGGGCCGTCTGGCGCATGAACGTGCTTTTCCCCGCCATGTTGGGGCCGGTGATGAGAAGGATTTGGCGATGGTCGCAATCCATGTGCACATCGTTGGGAACGAACGTCCCCGCCTCCATGACCGCCTCCACCACCGGATGGCGACCCTCTTCGATCCGAAATTCGCCGGCCTCCTCCATTTGCGGCCTTACATATGCGCGATCCAGGGAGACGGTAGCAAAGGCCTGCAAAACATCCAGGCGGGCCACCTCCTCCGCCAAGGCCTGAAGGCGCGGAATCTGCTGGGCAATCGCCTCGCGAACCTCCGTAAACAGCCGATATTCCAGGGCGACGGCCCGCTCCTCCGCTTCCAATACCTGTCGCTCCCGCTCCTTCAACTCCGGTGTGATGAAACGCTCCGCATTGGCCAGCGTCTGCTTCCGCTGATACCGGCCTTCGGGAAGATGGCGAAGGTTGGCCTTCGTCACCTCAATATAATAGCCGAACACTTTGTTATAGCCTACCTTCAGAGACCGGATCCCGGTCGCTTCGCGCTCCCGCTCCTCCAGACGGGCAATCCAGTCCTTCCCCTCCCGTTGAATGCTCCGCAGCCGATCCAAATCGGAATCATAGCCATCCCGGATCACTCCCCCTTCCTTTACGACGGCAGGAGGATCCTCGACGATCGCCTCTTCCACCAGACGAGCCACATCGGAGCAAGGGTCCATCTGCTCCGCCAGGGAAATGAGTTCCGGAACGCCGCTCTCAGCCAGGTGTTCCTTCAGGGAAGGCACCGCCTGTAGCGAACGGCACAGGGAACGCAGGTCCCTCCCGTTGGCGGAACCGTAGGCAATGCGGGCGGCGATCCGCTCCAGATCGTAAATCCCCTTTAATTGGGTGCGCACCTCTTCCAACAGGATCAAATTCTCGACAAAAGCCTGCACCACTTCCTGGCGGGATCGGATCGCTTTCAAGTCCAACAGGGGCTTGTCCAGCCATTTCTTAAGCAGGCGGCTTCCCATCGCCGTTGCGGTCCGATCCAGAAGCCAGAGAAGGGAACCCTGCCGTTTGCCGTCCCGGAGATTGGCCGTCAACTCCAGATTGCGACGGGCCGAATCGTCCAACATCATAAAACGCCGGACATCATATCGGTGCAACCGGTGGAGATGACGCAACGTCCGTTTCTGTGTCCGGCGCAAATAAGAAAGAAGCACTCCCGACACCCGGACGAGTTCCGGGGAAGTGAGCGCGCCCCAATCCTCCGGAAACTGTTCCTTCAGCTGCTGCTCCATCTCTGAAAGGGATGGAAGCTCCTCGTCGGAAACGGGGGTGACCACGCTTCCGAGCCGCGCGACCAGCTGCTTCCTGAATACCTTGTCCTGAGCCATGGCTCCGCTGAGGAGCACCTCTCTGGGATGAAAGGAAGCCGCTTCATCCAGGAGATCGTCGGATCCCTCCAGCTGGGTGAGATGACACTCCCCCGTCGACAGATCGCAGGCCGCCAGGGCCGGACGATGTCCTCTTCCGTCCAGAACAACCAAAAAGTTGTTCTCCTTTTCCTCCAGCATCTGCTCTTCGATCACCGTGCCGGGGGTGATGACCCGAACCACTTCCCGCCGGACCACCCCTTTGGCCTCGGAGGGATCCTCCACCTGTTCGCAGATGGCCACCTTATATCCCTTGTCAATCAGCCGTTCGATATATGTCTCCGCGGAATGATAGGGAACGCCGCACATCGGAACGCGCTCTCTCCCGCCATCCCGGGATGTTAAAACAATCTCCAACTCCTCGGCCGCCTTTTTGGCGTCGTCAAAAAACATTTCGTAGAAATCGCCGAGGCGAAAAAATAAAAAGGCATCCGGATATTCCGCCTTAATCGACAAATACTGCTGGATCATCGGAGTGTAATTCGCCAAGGGAAACCCTCCGATTGCTGTAATCTTTTCGTTCTCATCGTCGCACGGTTTATTTTACCACGCGGAATACCGGCGAACAAGCGAACTTTTTAAGACGATGCCTTTTTTCGATGGTAGGGGGGCAATTTCCACCGCGGCCGAAAATCAACGGATTCATCCCAGGTTTTCCCGGAAAAAACCCAGTCGAAAAATCCTTCCAGGTCCTCCTGAAAATGTCCGTATTCGGAAAGGCTGCTCAAATCCGTCCAGATCTCCATCAGCTTATCCCGGATCACCTCTTTGTCCCCCTGGTAATAAGCTTTCTGCACCGAATACTCCTGAAGAAAATCATAGCGGAGATAGGGATATTTGGCGGCGATCAGCTGGGCCAAAGCCACCACCCCCTTGGTCAAGGTCGGGGAAATGAGCCAGCTGGGAAGGGTGCGGTACTCGAACCCTCCATGGAACTGCGGCCGGAAATCGCCCAGATAGCCGTATTTCGGCCGCCTTTTCACCCCCCGCGGATCCTCCGCCAGCATCAACGGCAACGTCAGATAATTGTCCAGGGCCCGAAGCAACTTGAAATTGAGCCACACACCGCTAAAATGAATGTGCCCCCCGAGGGGATACCCCGGATAAGGCATGCCTCCCGCCAGCCAGCGGATCGAAGGATCGTTCACCTTCTTGGCAGCGTAAATCATCCCCCGCATCATCTGCACCACGAGATTGCGAGGGGTGGTCGACGGCTTCGGGCGAAGTTCCACGAGCGGTTTGTCCGACCGGTTGGACCCGTACCAGATGGCATCACATCCCACCCGTCCATAGCGGGGAAAAAACTTGGATGCCAGGACCAGGTCCCCCTCCTTTGACTGCATGATAAATTCCGGATCGGCGCCGAGCATCACCTTCTCCACCGGCTTGACCGCATGGGGAAGTTGTTTTCCGTACAAATAAATCGATCGGACGAATCCGTCCTCCATCTCCCGATTCAATTTGGGTTCGACGATCAGATCCAACACCACCAGCTGTCCGCCGGGCTGCACACCGATTTTGACAACCCCGTAATCCAGCCCCATGGCATACAAAGCGCGGATCGCCAGCCGTCCGGTACGCTGGACCTCCTTGCTCTTGTCCGATGCACTGACCCGGTGAAACGGCAAGCGGCTTCGTCGGTTCCGGTTGGCCAACCAGACATAGCTGTTTCTGGAACGATACATGGCGAGGACATCGGTCTGAAACACGGGAACCACATATTGGCGGAGCAGGGCGGTTCGATCGGCCGCCACGGGAACGCCGTGCAAGTTCAAGCAATTATACAGCAACTTTTTGTCCCGGGCCCTCTCCACCGCATCACGGGGATTCAGTATCATCATGACCTCGGAATACCAGGGAAGGGACGGATGAAGGGCGATCGAAGGGGAAAGGGTTTTTGAAGCGGTAACCACTTCCTCGCGAATTGCTTGCTCGTCGTTCATCGCTTTTTCAGGAAGATCGAGGGTAGTCATTGCGCTGTCCCCTTTCGCGTTCCGTATAATCCTTTGAATATGATATGTTGAGCCGTGGGAGAAGGTTAGCTCAAAGAAAAAAGGAGGCAATCGCCTCCTGCTTCGATCCTGGATGTTGGTCAAGGGACTAATCGTCCAAATCATCCACCATCAAATCGGGGTCAAGATCATCGAAGTCAAAGGTCTCCCCATCCGATTCGTTGCTTACGATCAGATCTTTGTCATCCCACTCGTCAAAGCTGTCCGGATAGCAGGCCACACAGACCTTGGTTTCGCCAATCATCTCCACGAGAAATTCCTTCTCCACACTGACTTGAACAACCCCGCCGGCGATCTTTGCTTCGATGCAATTGGGCGGCTGGGTAACAGCGGCGGTTACTTCCGTGGTCCCTTCCCGAACATTCCGGTCATAGTAGCTGAGCGGCACGCGTTCCACATAGCGGATGGTTTCCTTGGCCACATCCGTTTGGGTGTTTCCGTCAAAGGAATACCAGATGTTTACGTCATAGCTACCGGTAACTTCGACCGTTTCGCCCACCTGGCTGGCTTTATAGGTATGATTGATGATCCAGGCGCCGAGGATGCCGGATATGTTCTCGGGAGGTGCGATCGAATGCGTCGACTGGGAAAACTTCCGACCCCTGCCACAGATCGCTTTGGTGATGATTTGGCGGTATTGCGGTCCTTTATCTTTATTTGACACGGTGCTCCCTCCTCCAAACGATCGTTCAGTACCATTTGTATGCAGGGCAAATGACTAGGGTGCAAAAAACCCCGCAGAAAACCCTGCGGGGTTGATAAAAAAGTTATGAACGGCAACGGCACGGACCTCCGCTGCCGCAGCCGCCTGTGAAACTTCCTCCCGTTTCGACGGCGATTTTTTGGGAGACCGTGTCGACAACCACCTGTTGAATCATCTGGAGCAGGTCATTCATCTCCACCTGAGATTGTTGGTACTCCCGAACAATCGGAAGATCCTCCAATTCTCGCTGAAGCCGATCCAACTCCTCCTCCAACAGGCGGATGTAGTTCGTCTTCTGATAATGTTTCGCATGGACCAATTCTTTTTGTTTCCGCTTGATTTCCTCGATCAGCCCCTGGACCCGCGGGCTCCTTTGAATCTGCCGCTCCGCTTCTCGAAATCGACGGACCTCTTCGGTTTCCGTCAGTCGACGGCCCAGCCGTTCAGCCTGAATCAAAACGGGATGCGCCGGCAAGGTTTTTGCCATTTACATCCCCGCCTTGGCCAGCGATTCCGTTTCAACCCATTCACCCTTGAGGGTGTAGGTAAGGGGTTCGGTGATCCGGACATGGGCAAACTCCCCGATCAAGCTCTTCGGCCCGCGGAAGTTGACCAATTTGTTGGTGCGGGTGCGCCCGGAGAGGATTTCCGGGTTTCTCCTGCTCTCTCCCTCCACCAACACCTCAACCACCTGGCCGCGCAGCTTCTCGTTCTTGCGGCGGCTGATTTCATCCTGCAGGCGATTCAGACGGTGCAGGCGTTCCTTTTTCACTTCGGCGGGCACGTCGTCCGCCATCCGGGCCGCCGGCGTGCCTTCCCGGGGAGAGTAGATAAAGGTGAAGGCGGAATCGTACTCCACCTCGCGGACCAAAGAGAGGGTTTCCTCAAACTGCTCCTCGGTCTCTCCCGGGAAACCGACAATGATGTCCGTCGTCAGCGAGACGTGAGGAATCGCCTCCCGGATCTTGCGAACCAGCTCCAGATATTGTTCGCGGTTGTACTTCCGGGCCATTCGCTTCAGAATCGTGCTGCTTCCCGACTGGACGGGCAGGTGGATGTGCTCCACCAGGTTTCCACCCTTGGCGAGCACTTCGATCAGATGGTCGTCGAAGTCGCGGGGATGGCTGGTGGTAAACCGCACCCGGGGAATGCCGATTTTGCGCACATCATCCATCAGATGGGCAAAGGTGTAGGAACGATCGGTGAAATCCTTGCCGTAGGCATTCACGTTTTGCCCCAGGAGCGTCACTTCCTGATACCCCCTGCGGGCGAGCTCACGGATTTCGGCCAATACATCCTCCGGACGGCGACTCCGCTCTTTGCCGCGGGTGTAGGGGACGATGCAGTAGGTGCAGAACTTGTCACACCCGTACATGATGTTTACCCACGCCTTCAGGCCATCTTCCCGAGCCTTCGGCAGGTTTTCAACGATATCCCCCTCTTTGGACCAGACCTCCACCACGATTTCCTTGCTGAACAGTGCCTCCTTGAGCAGATGCGGCAGCCGGTGGATGTTGTGGGTTCCGAAAACCAGGTCCACGTACTGATGCTGCTGCAAGATCCGACGGATCACCGCCTCTTCCTGGGACATGCAACCGCACACCCCGAGGATCAATCCGGGGCGCTCCACCTTCAGGGGCTTTAAGCGTCCCAGCTCGCCGAACACCTTGTCCTCGGCGTTTTCACGGATAGCGCAGGTGTTGAGGAGGATCACGTCGGCATCCTCTTCCCTGTCCGTGGGACGGTACCCCATCTGCTGCAGGATCCCCGCGATCGTTTCACTGTCATGAACATTCATCTGACAGCCGTAGGTTTTAATCAAATAGTGCTTTCCACGGCCGACTTCCCGCATATCCTCGGGAATCGCATCAAACTGGAGGACCTGTACTTCTTCCTTTCCCCGACGTTTTGCTTGTTTGAGATTCGGTGGGACGAAGTACCGGCTCACCTCCATCAAGCGATCGCTCATCTATATCAACACCTTTCACGATGAGTACATTTCTCCCTATGCAATTTATAAATTATACATCAATTTACGAACCTGTTCAATGGAATCTCTTGCACCTCCTCCAAACCGGGCCGTTTAAAAACGGCTTTGATAAAGCGGTTTGTGGAAAATTTATATGGTTTGTGTAACAAACTAATCTATATTTTAAACAAGATGTAAAAAAAGACCGGAAAACTCCGGTCCAAAACCGAGGGGTGCTTATTTGCCGCATATCTCGATCAGAGCACGCCCACCTTTTTCCCTGCCCGTTCAAAGGCATCCAGCGCCTGCTGCAGATCTTCCCGCGTATGGCTGGCGGTAACGATGGTGCGCACCCGGGCCTTGTCTTTGGGAACCGTCGGGTACGCAATCCCCTGCGCGTAAACCCCCTCCTCAAACAGGGCGTCGGACAGGGCCATCGCCTTCGCCCCTTCACCGACGATCACCGGCGTAATCGGCGTTTGACTGTTGCCGGTATCAAATCCCAGCTTTTTCAGCCCCTCTTTGAAAAACTTCGTATTCTCCCACAGGCGATCAATAATCTCCGGCTCCTCCAACAGCACATCAATCGCCGCACTGCAGGCCGCCGTCACAGCCGGAGGATGGGAAGTACTGAACAGGAAGGGGCGAGCGCGATGGATCAAATAATCCCGAAGGGTGCGGGAGCCGGCCACATATCCGCCCAGCACTCCGATCGCCTTGGACAAGGTTCCCACCTGAATGTGGACCCGTCCGTGCAAGCCGAAGTGATCCACCGTCCCCCTGCCGTTTTTGCCGAGGACGCCGCTGGCGTGGGCATCGTCCACCATCACGATCGCATCATACTTCTCGCAGAGCTCCACAATCTCATCGAGCGGAGCAATATTCCCATCCATGCTGAAGACCCCATCGGTCACAACCAATCGGGTACGGGCCGATTGGGTTTCCTTGAGCGCCTTCTCCAAATCATCCAAGTCGCAATGACGGTATATCCTGCGGGCCGCCTTGGTCAAACGGATGCCATCGATAATGCTGGCATGGTTCAGCTCATCGCTGATCACCACATCCTCTTTTCCCAGGATGGAGGAAATCACCCCGACATTGGCGGTAAAACCGGACTGAAATACCAGAGCAGCTTCCGTGTGCTTGAACTCGGCCAGCTTTTTCTCGAACTCCTCATGCATGGTAAAGGTTCCAGCGATGGTCCGGACCGATCCCGTTCCGGCGCCATAGGTGCGAACCGCTTCCAAGGCTGCTTCCCTCATCCGGGGATGGGTCGTCAGGCCGAGATAATTGTTGGAAGAAAGCTGAATCACTTCCTTGCCGCGAATCACCACCCGGGCACCCTGTTCCGATTCGATTTCGGTCAACGGACGAAATACCCCTTCCTGGCGCCAAGCTTCAATTTCCCGGTTCAGATGCTCCAGCCCCTGCATCCCTTCTCCTCCTTCTGAACAAAAATTCCCAGGATCGTCCCGTGTCGAGTCCACCCGCTTCTCAGGGATATAATACCACTTTTCCGCAACGACCACTCATCATCAGCTCAAAGGCCTTTTCGTATTCCTCCAGCGGGAGGCGATGCGTAATCAAGGGTTCCAGATCGATGGCCCCGGTCTTTAACAGCCCGTCCGTCTGCTCCCAGGTCTCAAACATCCGCCGCCCGGTGATCCCGTGAACCGTCACCCCCTTGAACACGATGTCCTGGGTGATATCCACCTCCACGGGACGGGTGGGAAGACCCAGCATCGCCATCCGTCCGCCTCCCGTCAACACGCGGAATCCCTGTTGAATGGCCGTGGGATGGCCCGACATTTCCAGGACCACGTCCACCCCTTCGCCGTCCGTAAGCGAGAGGATCTCCTTCACGGCATCGACGCGACCGGAGTGGATCAATTGGGTGGCCCCCATCCGGTTGGCCAAGTCGAGGCGGAAATCGTTCACATCCAAAGCGATCACCGTAGCCGCGCCGGCAGCCCTGGCCACGGAGATCGCCATCAGTCCGATGGGACCGCAGCCGATCACGGCCACCTTTTTACCGACCACCGGACCGGAAAGCGTCGTGTGGACCGCATTGCCCATGGGTTCCATGACGGAAGCGATTTCAAAAGGACGGTCGTCGTCGACTTTCCACAGATTTTGCTCCGGCATCGCCACATACTCCGCAAAACAGCCGTCCCGGTCCACTCCGATGATCTTCGTATTGAGGCAGACATGGGCTTCCCCTCTTCGACAAGGGGGACACACTCCGCAGACAATGTGGGTTTCCGCCGAGACGCGATCCCCGGGCTTGACGGAGGTCACTTTTTCGCCGACCTCCACCACTACCCCCGAAAACTCGTGGCCGAACACGTAAGGGGGATTCACCCGTCCCGCCGCCCAATCGTCCCATGTATAGATATGCACATCGGTTCCGCACATCGTCGCACATTTGACCTGAATCAGCACCTCATCCGGACCGATCGTCGGGATGGGCACCTCCTGAAGTTCCGCTCCAAAGGCCCGGTGATGTTTCACCAGGGCACGCATTTTTCCACTCACAGAGGACACTCCTCTCGGGAATATGGTTGCAATTATCCTGATGAATCCGACGAAAATTATATCACATCGCCCTTCGGAGCGGAAGTGAATGTCCATTTATGACGGACATACAATTGATGGTAGACAACGAAAAACCCCGCCGAAACGGGGCTTTGGAAAGATTATCGGAGTTTTTGAATTCGCCCCTCGATCTCCGCAGAAAAGGGCTGGGGCAGTTGCCGGATATAATCGATGAGGGCGTCCAGGTCGGCGGGCCCCACCTCCCGGTCGGTCCCTTCCGTAAAGACGGTAAAATTGTCACCCCCCTCGGCGAGAAAACTGTTGGTGGTCACCGTGTAGGTCTCCTCCGGATCAAGGCGGGTGCCGTCGGGCAGGAAGATTTCCACCACTTTATCCCCGGTCGGCCGGGTATCATCCCAGGTGTAACGAAGTCCCGAAATCTGCAAGAATAGCGTATTGGACGGTTGCCACTGTTGATTGAGCAAACGCTGGATCTGCTCTCCCGTCAGCCTCATCTTCACCAGGTGGTTGCCAAAGGGCTGGACGGTGAACAGCTCTCCCCATGTCACCTCGCCCTGCTCGATATCCGCCCGGATCCCTCCGGGATTCATGAAGGCGAAATTCGTCCCCATCGCAGCCCGCTGGGCGTCGGCGATGAGATTGCCCAGCTCCGACTCGCCGCTTTCATTCTGCGTGCGGCGGAGGGTCTTCGCTGCGGTTCCCACCACTTTATCGATGATCGGAGCAGTCTTCTCTTCGTAGTATTCAATCATCTCCCGGATTTCGGGGTCCGGTCGGATCCCCTCCTGCCAAACGGTAACAATTTCGGCCTGCTTCCGGACGATATCCTTCGTCCGCCGGTCGATCACCACATCCACATCGGCCAACGCCGTTCCCGAAGAATAGGCCTGAACCAACAACTTGTCATCCACCACGGCATTCATGTGCTGGTGACTATGGGCGGCAAAGATCACGTCCACCTCATCATCCACTGCCTCGGCCACCTCCACAATTTCACCCGTCGCCGCACTTCCATCCAAATCGGAGGAGCCCGGAACGTGGGCCAGCACCACGATGGCCCTGACGCCCTTTTTCTTCAGCTTTTTCACCGCCCGATTGATAGCCTCCGTCTCATCGA
>JAJYSD010000009.1 GCA_021793745.1 Bacillota bacterium | reverse complement strand
GGACGTTTTCGGAGAACGGCATCGCCCGTGCCCAGGAGTTTTTTTGTGCGGATCGGGTGGCAGAGCAGTATGAAGCCATCTACCGCCGTGTGCTGGGGGAGGGGTGAGGCGATGACCCCTTACCGCGCCGCGCTCTCGGTCATCAAAGGGCTGGAGGAGGCCGGATTCCAGGCCTATCTGGTGGGAGGGTGCGTACGCGATCAATTGCTCGGCAGGCAGCCGGGGGATTATGATGTCTGTACGGATGCGCGGCCGGACCAGGTTCAATCTCTTTTTCCCCGAACGAAAGCCACGGGCATCCGTCACGGGACGGTCACCGTGATCGCCGGCGGGCATCCCGTCGAGGTGACCACCTTTCGCATCGAAGGGGCGTACCGGGACGGCCGCCGGCCGGACCGGGTCCGTTTTGTGGGACGCGTGGAAGAGGACTTGGCCCGGAGGGATTTTACCATCAATGCAATGGCCCGGGACCTGCGGGGCCGGCTGATCGACCCCTTCGGGGGGAAAAGGGACCTGGAAAAAGGGGTGATCCGGACGGTGGGCGCGGCCGCCGACCGGTTCGGGGAAGACGCGCTCCGGATGGTTCGGGCGGTGCGCTTCGCGGCACAACTGGCATTTTCCCTCCATCCGGATGTGGAAGCGGCCATCCGGCGGATGGCTCCCGACCTGACCCGCCTGTCCGTGGAAAGGGTCACCCGGGAGCTGGAACTCATCTGGAAAACCCCGCATCCGTCCCGGGCCGTCGCTGCCCTGTTCCGGTTGGGCATGATGGATCATCTTCCCCCCTTTTTTCGCTGGGGAGTGACCGCCCCTCCCGGCGATCCCCCACTGACCGCACTGGATGCGGTCCCCTCGCCTGCGATGCGGTGGGCGCTTCTGCTCTGTCTGTGCCGGGTGCCGCCGGAAAAGGCGGCGGGCCGGCTCAGGGAGCTCCGCCTCCCCAAGCGGCAGGTGGGAATCATCGCCCGCCTTTATGGGACGGCCGCCTCCTGGCCCGCTCGCTTGACGGAAGCGGAGGGGAAGAGGCGGATGTTCCGCGACGGGGCCCCGTTCTGCCGGGAGGCGATGGAGCTGGCGCAGCAGATGGGAGTCATCGATGCGGCAACCTGCCACAGGCAGTCGGAACAGTTGAGTCGTTGGGCGGAAGAGATGCCGATTTGGCGTCTGGAGGAATTGGCCGTGGACGGGCGGGAGCTGATCCGTGCGTCCGGTCGCCCGCCGGGCCCCTGGGTGGGCCGGGTGCTGCAGCAGCTGGCGGATGCGGTGATTCTGGGGCGGATGGCCAACGATCATCATCAGTTGATAGAGGAAGGTGTTCGGATTGGGAGGGACGCGACAACAGATCCTGGCGCTGATGATGGAAAAGGGAGATGACTTTGTGTCCGGGGAGGAAATCAGCCGTCGAATTGGCTTGAGCCGCACCGCCGTCTGGAAACATATCCAGGAGCTGCGGCGGGAGGGTTATCAGATTGAAGCGCGCCAGAAGAGCGGATATAGACTGGTCTGCAAACCAGACCGTATCCTTCAAGAAGAAATCGCATACGGCCTGCGCACCCGCACCTTTGGACAGGCGCTTCGCACCCTGAAGTCCGTCGACTCCACCCAGAAGATTGCCCACCAGTGGGCGCGGGAAGGGGCGCCGGAAGGGGCGGCCGTCATCGCCGAAGAACAGACGGCGGGCCGGGGGCGGCTCGGCCGTTTCTGGCATTCGCCGCCGGATTCGGGGATCTGGTTGAGCCTCATCCTGCGTCCTCCCATCCCGATCGCCCAGGCGCCCCAACTGACGCTGATGGCATCGGTCGGGGTCACCCGGGCCCTGAACCGGGAGACGGGGCTTCGGGTGCGGATCAAGTGGCCGAATGACCTGCTGATCCGGGGGAAGAAGGTGTGCGGGATTCTGACGGAATTGCGCGGGGAACAGGACCGGGTCCATTATGTCGTATTGGGCATCGGGATCAATGTGAATGTCGCCGAAGCGATGTGGCCGGCGGAGCTGAAGGGAAAGGTGACCTCCCTGTCAGCGGAGGCGGGCCGAACCTTTCGCCGCGTCCCTTTGATCGCCGCCATCTTGGAAGAGCTGGAACAGACATACGCCGCTTACTTGAGCCGGGGCTTTGCGGCCGTCCGCGGGGCCTGGGAAGAGCTGTCGGGCGTGATCGGCCACTTGGTCACGGCCCGGACGCCCGAGGGCCTTCGATCGGGGGTGGTGCGGGGGTTGAAAGAGGATGGGGCGCTGCTTTTGGAAACCGAAGAGGGATTGATTTCGGTTTACTCGGCGGAAATCCGTGAAGGTTGCGAAATCCGCTCTTTTTGATTACCCTTAATGAGGAAGGCGGCATCCTCCGGGAGCTGCACCGAAGAATCCTTCGATTCAACGGAAAAAGGTTCTGCTTCGAGCCCGAGGGACGGAGACAGAGGACGGATAAAAAAGGAGCGCCTTTGGTCCTTATGGGCTGAAGGCGTTTTTTCTTCTCCTCCCCGGAGCGACCACAGGGGGGAATAGGTATGGGGAATGTTTCAAAGGTGACCACCCGCTCCCTTGCCCAGATGAAAAAAAGGGGCGAGCCCATCGCCATGTTGACGGCCTATGACTATCCATCGGCCAAACTGGCGGAGGCGGCGGGTGTGGATGTCATCCTGGTCGGTGATTCGCTCGGAATGGTCGTATTGGGTTACGATTCGACCGTTTCCGTCACCCTGGACGACATGACGCATCATACCAAGGCGGTGGTGCGGGGATCCAAGCGCGCCCTGGTGGTGGCGGATCTCCCGTTTTTGACGGCCCATCTGGGAAAAGCGGAAGTGCTCAAGGCCGCCGGTCGACTGATGCAGGAAGGCGGCGCCCAGGCGGTCAAGATGGAAGGGGGCGAGGCGATCGCCGATGCAGTGCGGGCATGCACCGCCGCCGGGATTCCCGTGATGGGGCACCTGGGTTTGACGCCCCAGTCGGTGCACCAACTGGGGGGATATCGGGTCCAGGGGAAGGAGGCGGAGGGGGCCCGGCGCATCCTCCGGGAGGCCCGGATCTTGGAGGTGGCGGGCGTCTTCGCCCTGGTATTGGAATGCGTCCCCGAGGAATTGGCCCGGGAAATCACCGAAGCGGTCCGCGTGCCCACCATCGGGATCGGGGCGGGTCGTCACTGTGACGGCCAGGTCCTCGTCTATCACGACGTGCTGAAAATGGCCAGCGATCTTCAGCCCTCCTTTGTCAAGGCCTATGCCGAGGTGGGTCGGCAGATCACCGATGCGTTGCGGCAGTACGTCGAGGATGTCCGTCACAGGCGCTTTCCGGAAGAGAAGCATGTTTTTCGCTCGCCCGAAGTGCAGGCGTCCCTGTACGGAGGAAAAGGGGGCGAAGGACGATGAAAACCGTGGGGACGGTCCAGGAATTGCGCCAATTCCTTCGCCCCTTGAGGGACCGGCGAATCGGCCTGGTTCCCACCATGGGATATCTGCACGAGGGTCACGTTTCCCTGATCCGTCGCGCGCGGAAAGAATGCGATGTCGTGGTGCTTTCGGTCTTTGTCAATCCCCTTCAGTTCGGCCCCCGGGAAGACTATGACCGATATCCCCGGGACTTGGACCGGGATGCCCGGATCGCCGAACAGGCCGGGGTCGATGTGCTCTTCGCCCCCTCCGTCGAGGAGATGTATCCCGAGAAGCCCCTTACCACGGTAACCGTATCCCGGTTGACCGACCGATTGTGCGGCGCTTCCCGCCCCGGTCACTTCGACGGGGTGGCCACGGTGGTGGCGAAGCTGTTTCACATCGTGGAGCCGGATCGGGCCTATTTCGGCCTCAAGGATGCCCAGCAGGTGGCCGTGGTGGAGCGAATGGTCCGGGATCTTCATTTCCCGGTGGAGATAATCCCCTGTCCCACGGTGCGGGAGAAGGACGGACTGGCCGTCAGCTCCCGGAATGTCTACCTGTCCGAGGAGGAGCGGGAACAGGCGACGGTTTTGTCTGCCGGTCTTCGCGAGGTGGCCGAGAAGGTGCAGGCCGGTGAAATGACCCGGTCCCGACAGGTGATCGATTATCTTCAGGGCCGGATTTCCTCCAAGCCTTTGGCCCGGATCGATTATGTGGACGTGCTCACCTATCCCGACCTCACACCGGTGGATGCGCTTCAGGGACAGCGGATCCTCGTCGCCGTCGCTGTCCACTTCGGATCCACCCGACTGATCGACAACGTCATCCTGCCGGAAAAGGAGGAAGTCCCATGCTCCGAACGATGATGAAGGCCAAAATTCACCGGGCTACGGTGACCGAAGCCAACCTCCATTATGTGGGCAGTGTCACCGTCGACGAAGAGATCCTCGAACGGGTGGATATTTTGCCCAACGAGAAGGTGCAGATCGTCAACAACAACAATGGAGCGCGCCTGGAAACCTACGTGATTCCCGGTCCCCGGGGCAGCCGGACAATCTGCCTGAACGGAGCGGCGGCCCGATTGGTACAACCCGGCGATCGAGTCATTATCATTTCCTATGCACTGATGGATGAACAGGAAATCAAAAACCACCGCCCGCGGATCGCCATTATGGGCGAAGGAAATGAAATCGTCGAGATCATCGGCGAAGAGGTGCACGGAACGGTGACCTCCTCCTGAACCTGGTCCGCCCGGATGTTTCCGGGCGGATTTTTTTATCCCCGGTGGACATAATGCCCTGTAGCACCCCTTGGTGTTGAGGAGGATCTCAGATGTTTCACCAGTGGATACAAACGGTCGAAGGCGCATTGAAAAGCATCGAAGATCAGTACCCCACCAGCCCGCCGGGGGAAAGGGAGCACCTCCGCAAAAGGTTTGCCCAAATCAAGAAGGTCTGCGACAGTCTGCTGGAGACCTGGGCCGACATCGAAGATCGGCTCGTTCGACTGTCCCGTAAGCACCCGGATCTGATGGAGGAAGGGGAAGAGCTGGAAGGTGAATTTGAGCTGGATGAAATGGTGGTCCGTCGCTTTCGTCAGGGGCAGGGCTTTTACCAGTTGAATATGTTCATGGAGGCGGAGGAAGCCTTTCGGGAAGTCGTGGAGGAAGAACCGGAATTTTTGCTGGGACGGATGTATCTGGCCCTGAGCCATTTTCAGAAAGGGAACATGGATGAAGCCTATCGCCACTTTCAGTTGATCGCCTCGACGACACACCACGACGTGTTCATCGCCTTCGCCCACCACATGATGGGTTGCGTCCACGTGCGGAAGGGGAATGATCACGGGGCGATCCGCCAGTTTCGACGGGCCCTCTCCTACCGACAAAACGAAGGGGATACCTGGTTTAATCTCGGGGCCTGTCACTACCGGCTCGGGGAATATCACGAAGCCATCCCCTGCTTTTATCAGGCGCTGTTGTTGGATGAAGACGACGGAGAGACGATGTTGATGCTCTCCCATTGCCACCGGAAGTTGAAGCAGTGGGACAGTGTCGCCTATTGGCGCCTCATGGCCTTTGAAAAGACCGACAGCCTGCAGGTGATGGAAACCATTGCTCGGGACTATGAGGAGATGGGGCAGATTGAGGAGGCCATCACCTGGTATCGTCGGATGCTCAGCCGGGATCCGAAGCGAACCGTCGCTTATCAGGGGATGGGCTGGAATACCTGGGTGTCCGGCCGGACAAGCGAAGCCCTGGCCTGGCTGAAAAAGGGGTTGTCGCTGGCGCCCGGAGATCCGGACCTGCTATTCACCTATGCCTGGATCTTATTGGAACAGGGCGATGTGGAAAAGGTGGAGGCGATCATTTCCCGCATTCCCGGGGAATGGACGAATCAGCCCCTGTGGCTGGTGATCCGGTCCCGAGTGTTCACCCACCTGACCAACTTTGAAGAGGCGCAGCAGGCGGCGGAGCGCGTCATCGACCAGGAAAAACCCCGGATCCGGGCGCTGGGCCATTATCAGCTGGGGCGGGTATTGCTGGAAAAGGGGGATACGGCGCGGGCGGCCACCCACTTCCAAAAGGCCCGCGATCTCAACGCCGGTTGGAAAGATCCCCTCTTTTACGAGGGCGTTTGTCACATCATCGACGGGCATCCGGAAAAAACCCGGTCTTGCTGGAGGAAACTGATCCGAAACTGATTTTACCAGTGATTCCTCCCTCGGAAGGATCATCCTAAGAAAAAGGAGGTGATCGGGTTGCACACGATTTGGAAGGGATCGATCAGTTTCGGGTTGGTGAACATTCCGGTGCGCATGTACGCGGCGACGGATGAAAAGCGGGTCGCCTTCCGCCACCTTCACCGTCCGTGTAAAACACCGATCCAGTATACCCGGACCTGTCCCACCTGCGACCGAGAGGTCCCCTGGGAGGAAGTGGTCAAGGGGTATGAATATGCCGACGGGCGATACGTCTTGATGGAAAAGGAGGAGCTGGAGTCGATTCTCCCGGAAAACCGCCGCTCCATCGAGATCTTGGATTTCGTGGACTTGAAGGAGATCGACCCGATCTACTTTGACCGCACCTACTATCTCGGTCCGGGGGATACCGGGGAAAAGGCCTACGCCCTTTTGCGGGAAGCGATCGAATCGACGGGAAAAATCGGGGTGGCCCAACTGACCATACGCTCCAAACAATCGTTGGCGGTCGTCCGGTCATACCGAAACGTCCTGGTGATGGAGATCATTTTTTATCCCGACGAGGTGCGGGATGCCGATCAAATTCCCGGATTGCCCCGGGAGACGGAACTGCCGGAAAAGGAGCTGGAGATGGCTCGCCAGCTGATCGGCAACTTGTCCACTTCCTTCGATCCGGGAAAATACAAGGACCAATATCGGGAGTCCCTGGAGGAGATGATCGAGAAGAAGATCCACGGAGAAGAGATCGTCGAGGCGCCGGAAACCCGTCCCGAGAAGGTGGTCGACCTGATGGAAGCCCTCAAGGCCAGTCTGGAAGCGACCCAGCCCAAGGGGAAAGGGCGGAGGAAAAAGACGAGCGGCTGAACCCTTCACTGCCCGATCCAATAGCGTATATGGGTCATTTCCGATGTGGGGCGTTCCTTCAACACATGTCCCTCCTCATCGGTGATCACTTCAATTCGGCGGTAATGATCCACCTTCCAGCCTCCGTGAACACTGGATCCTTCATACTGCTCCAGGTATTCGGAGCGATGAGAAGCCGCTTCGGGTCGGGCCATCGACGGAACCTCGACGCGGGGCGTCCAATAATGACGCACCGCAATGAGGGCGAACAGCATGAGATTGACGGCGATGGTGGTATACAAAACGGCATTTTTCCAACGGTTTTCCCCAAACCAATTCATGGGAATCCTCCCGCTGTGAAGGGGTTTGTACAAAATATATGGGGATGGATCAGGGTTTAGAAGGAGCTTTTCTGATGAGTCGGGGGCGAGGGCCATGTCGAGATCAACGGAAACGGCGCCCGGGCCGTTTCAACCGATGGAGCCGGTTCTTTCGGAGCGGGTGATCGAAGGAAGGGACCGGCTGTATCAGGTCAAGTGGGACGGAGTCCGGGTGCTTTCCCAGGTGGAAGGCGGCGAGGTTCGCTTGTGGAACCGGCGGCGGCGGGACCGGACTGCCACGTACCCAGAATTGGTTGCGGCTTTGAAGGCGACGGGTGCGAAGAGCGCCGTGATGGATGGAGAGGTGATCGCCCTGGATCCCCAAACCGGAAAGCCGGACTTTTTCCGGGTCCTGAAGCGGGACCTGTCCCGCCGGATCGGTCCGGGGCTGAGGGAAAAAGTCCCCGTTTACTACGTGGTGTTCGATCTGATCTACCTGGAGGGGCAATGGCTGACAGACCTTTCACTCGAGGAACGGTTAAAACGGTTGAGCCAAATCCTGCCCGATTCCGGGCCCATTCAATACTGCGACAGCTACGAGGACGGAACAGCCCTGTGGGAGCGCACCCGGGAACAGGGGCTGGAAGGGATCGTCATCAAGGAGCGGCATGGGCGCTATCACATCGGAAAAAAGCACGCCACGTGGCTCAAAGTGAAACATTTTCGGCAGCTGGAAGCGGTCGTCGTCGGCGTGACGCTCCGGCAGGGGCGGGTCAATTCCCTGCTCCTGGCCAGGGCCGAAGAAGGGCGCTTCACCTATATCGGCCGGGCTGCCTCCGGATTGGATCAGGACCGAATCGAAGCCCTCACCCGGGCCCTCTCCCACATCCGGCGGGAAGATCCGCCCCCGACCCTTTCCCCGGTCCCGCAAGGGGAAAAGGTCTGGCTGGAACCGGTTATTTGGGCCCGAGTCCGGTATTTGGAATGGACTCCCGACGGAACCCTGCGCAATCCTTCCATCCTTTCCTTGGAGGTAAAAAAATCCATCCCCGATTCCGACCGATGATCGGCTTCGGGAATGGTTTGGTTGTCACCAGTAGCGACGGCGGGGGAAAAACGGTGGTGGAAAACCGAAGAAGGGCGGTGGGAGGATGGGGAAGGGGACGATTGGATAGAAGGGGAAAGGAAAGATATTGATCCGGGGATCGTATCCCGGGTAAGTTCCCGGAATGTCGGTGGTCCCATCATACCCGTGGGGTGCATATCCCGAATCCCCGCTGTGAAGTTCCCAGTTTTCCGCCGATGAATCCGGTACGGGCAGTCTTCTTTCTTTCATGTCGGTTCCTCCTTTGCGCAGGTGGTTTCGCTTGTACTCTATGCAGCGGATTTCCCTTTGGACATTTGTCCCACCGGATTTGGGCGCATCTTCGAAAAGGGGGAGAAGAATATCGTGGCCAACCGTCAAGTGGTATCGGTGGAGGGCAGAGAGATCACCATCACCAACCCGGAGAAACCGCTGTACCCCGCCGCCGGGATATCCAAGTGGGATTATGTCCTGCATTTGACCCGGTTGGCCCCCTATCTATTGCCCCATTGCCGCCGCCGTTTTTTGACCACCATTCGTTATCCGCACGGAGCCGGAGGCGATTTTTTTTATCAAAAAAACGTTCCCTCCCACGCGCCCGAGTGGATCGCTACGGCCCGGGATGGTTCGGTAACCTATATTTTATTGGAGGATACGCCAACCCTGGTCTGGTTGGCCAATTTGGCCTGTTTGGAATTTCATCTCTCCTTTCAACGGGTGGATGATCCCGACCATCCGCCCGAGCTGGTATTCGATTTGGACCCGTCGGTGGAGGGATTTGACCGGGTGATGGAGGTGGCCCTTTTGCTCCGGGAGTTGTTGAATCACCTCGAACTGGATGCCTGGGTGAAGACCTCCGGGGCCACCGGTTTACAATTGTATATCCCCTTGAAGGGGCGGCTTTCCTTTGAACAGACCCGAAAAGTGAGCCGATTTATCGCTCAATACCTCGAGGAAAAGCATCCGCATCTCATCACTTTGGAGCGGCTCAAAAAGAACCGCGGCGACAAGGTGTATATCGATTACCTCCAGCACTGGAGAGGCAAATCCCTGATCGCTCCCTACTCGCCGAGGGGCCGAGCCCAGGCAACGGTCTCCACCCCCTTGGATTGGTCGGAGCTAAAGCCGGGGCTTTCGCCGGAACAGTTTACGCTGCCGACGATTCACCGCCGCCTGGCGGAGAAGAAGGACCTGTTTCGGCCGCTCTTGTCCCGGGAAAATCGCTTTGATTTGAAACCGATCTTGGCGTTTGTGGAGAAAAAACGAAGGTGACTTGTCTGCGCGACGGGTTTGCGTTATGGTGGGTGTGTTACACCTGCCGAGGGGAGGGAAGGCGTTGAAGCGTCTGTTCGTTCATGCGACGATCTTGACGATGAAAGAAGGCCAAGCGCCTCTGCCGGATGCGGCCATGATCGTGGAGGACGATCGGATCCGCTATATCGGCCCGGCCCCGTCGGAGACCGACGGGTACGATGAAGTGGTGGACATGACGGGAAAGGCGATTCTGCCGGGATGGGTCAACACCCACGGCCATGCAGCCATGTCCCTGCTCAGGGGTTACGCCGACGACTATCCCCTGAAGACCTGGCTGGAGGAGAAAATGTGGCCGATGGAAGCCCGCTTCGGTCCCGAGCAGATTCGCTGGGGTTCGGCCCTGTCCGTGCTGGAGATGATCAAGGGAGGCACCACCTGTTTCCTGGACATGTACGACCACATGGACCAGGTGGGGCAAGTGGTGGAGGAGGCGGGGATTCGCGCCGTGTTGTGCCGGGGAGCCATCGGCCTCTGCTCCGAGGAAGAGCAGCGGGCCAAGTTGGAGGAAGCCGTCCGCTTCGCCCGGGAGTGGAACGGGGGCGCCGACGGACGGATCACGACGATGATGGCGCCGCATGCCCCCTATACCTGTCCGCCCGACTATATCGCCCGGTTTGTGGAAAAGGCGCGGGAATTGAACCTGCCCATCCATACCCATATGTCGGAGACGGAGGCGGAGGTACAGCTGAATGTGGAGCAGTACGGCCATCGTCCGGTGGAGCATCTGCGCCGGTTGGGGGTCTTCGACGGACCGGCCCTGGTGGCCCATGCGGTCCATCTGACCGGCGAGGAGATCGAAATCCTGGCGGAACACGGAGTCAAGGTCTCCCACAACCCGGGAAGCAATTTGAAACTGGGCAGCGGCATCGCCCCGATTCCGGAAATGCTCGCGGCCGGCCTCCGTCCTTCCTTGGGGACCGACGGCCCGGCGAGCAACAACAACCTGGATATGCTGGAGGAGATCCGGTTGGCGGCCCTCATCCACAAGGGCGTGAATCAGGATCCCGAAGCCGTGCCCTCGACCACGGCGCTCCGGATGGGTACTTCCTACGGGGCCGAAGCCCTGTTCCTGGAGGATCAGATCGGCACGCTGGAGCCGGGCAAAAAGGCGGATTTCATCGCGGTGGATCTGACAGGGCCGCACATGCAGCCCTTGCACGACATCGAATCCCATCTGGTGTATTCCGCCTCCCGGGATGATGTGCGGGACGTTTATGTAGACGGCCGACCCCTGCTCCGAAACGGGGAGTGCCTGACCCTGGACGAGGAAAAAATCCGGTATCATGCGCAAAAGGCCTTTGATGCGATCCGTCCATGAAAAGAAACCTGCCGCATGGGCAGGTAAATTATGGGGGGAGAATAGGCAGGAGAAGGTTTGATAAACTAACGACAGGTTAAACTTTCAACTCGATGTTGACCCGAAAGCGAAGGGGGATTTCCTCTTCCTCCTCCACGTGGAGGAGGCGGGTTCGCCGAGAAGGAGATGCCCAAGACTCGGTGCTTAAAAAGGGACGAATTTTTTCCATTTCCTCCCCGGACAGGTGCGATTCCAAGGCGTCGACAAGCCATCCGGGGGAAA
>JAJYSD010000008.1 GCA_021793745.1 Bacillota bacterium | reverse complement strand
ATCTAGGCGAAGTATCTGGTGGAGAAGGTTCCAAAGGGCAACTACTTTCTTTTGGGGGGATCCCCCACCGATCACAACGCCAAGCTGTTCCGGGAAGGGCAAATGAAGGTACTCAAGCCCCGGGTGGACAAGGGCGAGATCCGGATCGTCGGCAGCCAGTGGGCCAAGGATTGGCAGGCGGATGAAGCCCACAAGATCGTGGAGAACGCGCTGACGGCCAACGACAACCGGATCGATGCGGTGGTCGCCTCCAATGACAGCACGGCGGGCGGAGCCGTCGAGGCGCTGGCAGCCCAAAATCTGGCGGGAAAAGTGGCGGTATCCGGCCAGGACGCGGATCTGGCAGCCTGTCAAAGGATTGTGGAAGGGAAGCAGACGATGACGGTTTACAAGCCGATCCGCCAGCTGGCTTTCCAGGCGGCCGAGGCGGCAGTACAGCTGGCCAAACAGCAGGAGATCGAGACCACCGATTCGGTGAACAACGGTCAGAAGGATGTTCCCGCCCTGTTGCTTTCCCCCATCGCGGTGGATGAAGAAAACATGATGGATACGATCATCAGAGACGGATTCCATTCCTTCGAGGATGTGTACAAAAACGTACCGGAGGCTGATCGCCCGAAACGGGATTGAGATCGCCTCCGGCCGGGGGGAGAACCGTGTACGCTCTGGAAATGGTGGGGATCACAAAGGAGTTTCCCGGTACCCGGGCGTTGGACCGCGTCTCCTTCTCGGTGGAACAGGGAACGATTCACGCGGTGATCGGCGAAAACGGGGCCGGCAAATCCACCCTGATGAAAATTTTGAGCGGCGTTTACCCGGCGGAAACCTATGAAGGAACGATTCGGATCGGCGGAAAGGAGGTGCGCTTCCGCACCCCGCGGGATGCGGAGGCGGCGGGAATTGCCGTCATTCACCAGGAGCTTTCCCTCGTCCGGGAAATGGCTGTAAACGAAAACCTCTTTTTGGGCGCCGAACCCCGGAAATACGGGATGATCGACCGGGAGGCGATCTATGTCCAAACAAAGAAGTGGCTGGACTTTCTCGGGCTGGATCTGGATCCGGAGACGAAGGTGGGCAGTCTGGGGATCGGCCAACAGCAATTGATCGAGATCGCCAAGGCCCTCTCCAAAGAAAGCAGCATCATCATTCTGGACGAGCCCACCTCCGCGCTGTCGGAGGAAGAGGTCCGGCGGCTGATGGAAATATTGCGGGAATTGCGGCGAAAGGGGGTTACCTGCCTCTATATTTCTCACAAGTTAAGCGAAGTGATGGCTTTGGCGGATGCGGCGACCGTCCTTCGCGACGGGAAAGCGGTGGGCACCTTTCCCGTCGGCGAATTGACCGAAGAAAAAATCATTTCCCTGATGGTCGGCAGAACGGTTGCCGACCTCTATCCCAGCCGGAAGGATCCGAGGGATGAAACGGTCCTCGAGGTAAGGGGCTTCTCGGTGTTTCACCCGGTTCGAAGCGAAAAGCGGGTGGTTTGCGATGTATCCTTTTCGCTGCGAAAAGGGGAAGTGCTGGGGGTCGCCGGGCTCATGGGGGCGGGGAGGACCGAGCTGTTTTCCGGGCTTTTCGGTGCCTACGGCGGGAGGACGGAGGGAGAGGTGTTGCTCGAGGGGAAAAAGATCACCCTTCGCCATCCCGGAGAGGCGATTCGCCGTGGCATCGTCTATCTGTCCGAAGACCGCAAGCGTTACGGACTGTTTCTCGACATGGAGGTGAAGAAAAACCTCTCCATGGCCTCCCTGGATCGATGGGTGAAGTGCGGGATTGTCGACGAGGAACGGGAGCTTCGGGAAGCGGAGAGGCAGGCGGCCCGGATGCGGGTCAAGATGGCCGACATCGAAATGAAGATCAGGGGATTGAGCGGCGGAAATCAGCAGAAAGTTCTCCTCGGCAAGTCCCTATTGGCGCGGCCGAAGGTGTTGATCCTGGATGAGCCGACCCGGGGTGTGGATATCGGCGCCAAGGCGGATATCTATCAGATCATCGGCGAGTTGACCGCAGAGGGTGTGGCGGTGGTTTTGATCTCCTCCGATCTGCCGGAGGTGCTCGGGATGTCGGACCGCATCCTGGTGATGGCCGAGGGACGCGTGGCGGGGGAATTGGCCCGGGGAGAAGCGACGCAGGAGAAAATTATGGCCTGTGTGACGGGAGGGGGCACCTTTGCGTAAAGCGCTGTCCTTTGACATTCGCGCCTACGGTCTGATCATCGCCTTGGCCTTCATTGCCCTGTTGTTCACCCTTCTGACCGACGGCGATTTTTTGTCGTCCCGCAACCTTTCCAACCTGTTTCGGCAAATGTCTGTCATATCGATCCTGGCCATCGGAATGACGTTGGTGATCATCACCGGCCACATCGATCTATCCGTCGGCTCCCTCGCCGGATTGACCGGTGGGATGGCCGCAATTCTGCAAGTATGGTTCGGCTGGGATACGGGATGGGTCCTCCTGTTGGCGCTCCTCGCCGGTCTCCTTCTGGGAGGTTGGCAGGGGTGGTGGGTGGCATATCGGGGGATCCCCTCGTTCATCGTGACCCTGGGCGGCATGCTGATTTTTCGGGGGATTCTCATCGGGATCAGCAAAGGGGAGACCGTTGCGCCGCTGGAGGCGAGCTTCCAGCGGATCGGACAAAGTTACCTTCCCTACGCCGCCGGTTACATATTGGCCGGAATCGTCATTCTTTTTCTTTTCCTCTTGACGGCCCGGAAAAGAAAAAAGCGCAGGGAGTGGGGGCTGAAGCTGGAGGAGCCGGTTGTCTCCTACGGAAAAGCCGCCGTCTATTCGTTGCTGATCATGCTCTTCGCCTATATGATGAACCGGTATCTGGGAATTCCCGTGCCCATCCTGCTCGTACTTTTGCTGCTGCTGGTTTTTGGCTTTGTTTTGAACCGAACCCGTTTCGGCCGCTATTTGTACGCCATCGGCGGAAACAGTGAAGCGGCCAAGTATTCCGGCATCAACGTCAAAAGGCACACCTTCGCCGTGTTTGTGATCATGGGCCTTCTTTCAGCGCTGGCCGGCCTGATTTTGACGGCTCGTCTCAACGCGGCGACGGTGGGGGCCGGACAGATGTATGAGCTGGATGCCATCGCCGCCTGCGTGATCGGGGGGACCAGCCTCAAGGGGGGGACTGGCAGTGTAACCGGCTCCCTCATCGGTGCCCTGGTCATGACCAGTCTGGACAATGGAATGAGCATGATGGATATCGATGCCTTCTGGCAGTACATCGTCAAGGGTCTCATTTTGATCCTCGCCGTCTGGTGGGATCTATCGTCGGAGCCGGGGGGTGAGGGAGCATGAGTGATCTGCTCGGTATCGATATCGGGACTTCGGGGACCCGTTGGTTTCGTGAGACCTATGTCCGGCCGACAGCCGGTTGATATTCAGGGAGCGGGGTTTGGAAGTCCGGATGACCGGGTGCGGAGCCCTTGGGGCGGCAATCATCGGTGCCCGGCTTTGGTTTCAAGATTCCGCCGATGCCCCTCGGCCCCTGGTTTTCAACCGGGAGGAATTGGCCGGAAAATCCCTCGATGATGAGCGGCTGGACGCCGGGAAAGCTGTTTGCGGTTGCGGGCCGTGAAGCTGGCTGACGCCTTCGAGCGCAACCGCTTCCGGAAGTCTTTGATGACAGGAGTGAAGCCATTGTCGGAAGTCATTGCCGATAAGGAGCGGCTGAAACAAGTCGTATCCCGTGCGGTGGATCAAACCCCCGTCACGGATATACACACCCACTTGTATGCGCCCGCCTTCGGCGATCTGGGCTTGTGGGGCGTCGATCATCTGCTTTCCTACCATTATTTGATTGCGGAAACGATGAGACAGACGTCCCTTTCCTATGAGGATTTCTGGTCCCTCGACCGCCGGGGGATGGCCGACCATGTTTGGAAGACGCTTTTTATCGATCGCTCCCCTTACAGCGAAGCGTGCCGGGGAGTGCTGACCACCCTTGGACGGTTGGGGATGGATGTCGCTTCCCGGGATCTTTCGGCGTACCGGAAATGGTACGATGGCCAGACGTACCTCGATTTTGTCGATCGCGTGTTTTCGATCGCCAAGGTGAAGGCGGTCGTGATGACCAACGACCCCTTCGACCCGAAGGAACGGGAGCTGTGGCTGAGAAAGGAGGAGTCGCTGCTTCAGGACCGGCGCTTTTACACCTCCCTCCGCATCGATCCGCTGCTTTACGATTGGGAGAACCAATCCCGGGTGCTGCGGGAGATGGGATATGAGGTGGGGGCGGCGTTTTCACCGGAAGACCGCCGGACCCGGGAGGAGACGATCCGCTTTTTGGTGGACTGGGGACGCAGGATGAAGGCCTTGTATCTGGCGGCATCGTTTCCACCGGACTTTGATTATCCGGCGGATTCCACCCTATCCGCCCTGCTGGATCATTGCGTCCTGGAGGCCTGTGGGCGGTTGAACATCCCCTTTGCGATGATGATCGGGGTGAAGCGGAGGGTGAACCCGTCCCTCGGCCTCGCCGGAGACAGGGTTGGACGGGCGAAGGTGGAAGCGGTGGAGCGGATCTGCGCCCGTCATCCGCAGCGCCGCTTTTTGGTGACGATGCTGGCCCGGGAAAACCAGCATGAGTTGATCGTCCTCGCCAGGAAATTCCGCAATCTGATGGTGTTCGGTTGCTGGTGGTTTTTAAACAATCCTTCGCTGGTGGAAGAGATCACCGCCATGCGCTGTGAAATGCTGGGGACCGCGTTTATCCCGCAGCATTCGGATGCGAGGGTGTTGGATCAGCTGATCTACAAGTGGGATCATTCCCGCCGGGTGATCGCCCGGGTGCTCCATGCCCAATACGAAGCGCTTCACGATACCGGCTGGCGCATGACGCCCCACGAGATTGAGCGGGATGTAAGGAATTTGTTGGATCAAAACTTTTGGACGTTTGTAAAGGGGGGGTAAAGGAGCCGACCGAACAACCTCGGGCCGGGAAATGCTGGGCGACCGATGTGGCCCTGAGGACAAGCCCTTCCGGACTTCGGGATGCCCGAGCTGCAAGACCCCGGAAGGGCGATCAAAGGGGGGATTGTATGGCTTCCCATCGCGTTGAGCGGGAGGGAAACGCTGCGGAAAGAGCGAGTGATCCGTGCTGGCTTCGATATGAGAGGATTGCCGAAACCTTGGCGGAGCAGTATCGGTACCTGTGCGGAAAGCTGGTGGTTCTGGGCGGCTCCCCGATCCTCGATTCCGCCCGGGAGGAGCTGGTGGCGGGAATCTCTTCGATGCTCGGTCTATCGCCGGTCCTGTCAAAGGATTGCCGGGAATCTCCGTCCCTGGTGCTGGCTTCGGATTCCGAGGCGCGGCGCTGGGTGGATCAGCGGCTGTGGCAACAGTTGGACGAGGAAGGGTACGTCCTGAAAACCGTCGACCGGGAGGGAGGTTCCACCCTCCTCCTCCTCGGCAAGACGGACCAGGGCGCGCTGTACGCGGCCTTCCACCTCCTGCGGCTGATGCAGACCGGCCGGCCCATCCATTCCCTGTCCATCGTCGAAAATCCCAAAAACCGGCTGCGAATGATCAACCACTGGGATAACCTCGACGGCAGCGTCGAGCGCGGTTATGCAGGCGGATCGATCTTTTATCAAAAGGGGCGGATCACCCGTCGGCTGGACCGCATCCGAGATTACGCTCGGCTTCTGGCCTCCGTGGGCATCAATGCCATTGCCATCAACAATGTGAATGTGGATCCAGAGGCGTGCAGGCTGATCACCGGCTCCCGGCTGCCGGACGTGGCCCGGCTGGCCGATGTGTTCCGGTCCTACGGCATCCGCACCTATCTCAGCGTCAATTTTGCCAGCCCCCTGTGGATCGGCGGCCTGCCCACCGCCGATCCCCTGGACCCGGCGGTGCAACGATGGTGGCGGGAACGGGTGGAAGCGATTTATCGCCACATCCCCGACTTCGGCGGTTTTGTGGTGAAGGCCGACTCGGAACACCAGCCGGGCCCCTTCACCTACAACCGCACCCATGCGGAGGGCGCCAATCTGCTCGCCGAAGCGCTCAGGCCCTACGGTGGGCTGGTGATTTGGCGGTGTTTTGTCTACAGCTTCCAGGATTGGCGCGACCGCTCCACGGACCGGGCCAGGGCGGCCTACGATCATTTCAAGCCCCTGGACGGCCGGTTTCACGACAATGTGGTGCTCCAGATCAAAAACGGTCCCATGGATTTTCAGGTTCGCGAGCCGGTTTCCCCCCTCTTCGGCGCCATGGAAAGGACAAACCAGATGCTGGAGCTTCAGATTACCCAGGAATATACGGGGCAGCAAAAGGATCTCTGCTTTCTGGTGCCCCAGTGGAAGGAAGTATTGGATTTCGATACCTATGCCAAGGGGAAAGGGTCGACGGTCAAGGCCGTTGTCGGCGGTGAGATCTTTCCGTATCGCTATAGCGGAATCGTCGGGGTGTCCAATGTGGGGAATGACCCCAATTGGACCGGCCACACGCTGGCGCAGGCCAATTGGTATGGTTTCGGTCGGCTGAGTTGGAATCCGGATCTTTCGGCGGAGGAGATCGCCGAGGAGTGGGTGCGCCTCACCTTTGGTCATGATCCGCAGGTGGTGGAGACGATCTGCGGATTGCTGTTGGAGTCCTGGTCCGTCTATGAATCTTACACCGCTCCTTTGGGGATCGGCTGGATGGTCAAGCCGGGACACCATTACGGTCCGGATGTCGACGGTTACGAGTATTCCTATTGGGGCACCTATCACTATGCCGATCACAAAGGAATCGGGGTCGACCGAACCATGAAGACCGGAACCGGTTTTACCGGGCAATATTTTTCGCCCAACCGCGAGACGTATGAATCCCTGGAAACCTGCCCCGATGAGTTGCTATTGTTTTTTCACCACGTCCCCTACACCCATCGCCTGAAATCCGGTATCACGGTGATTCAACACATCTACGACACCCATTTTGAAGGGGTGGAGCGGGTGGAAGACTTTATCCGGCGCTGGAGCCGCTTGAAGGGGAGGATCGATAGGGAGCGGTATGAGCACGTGTTGAAGAAATTCCGGGAGCAACGGGAAAACGCCCGGGAGTGGCGGGACGTCATCAACGCGTACTTCTTCAGAAAGTCCGGCATTCCCGATGAGAAGAACCGCCCGATTTATTAAAATCCCTTTCGATTCATCGGAGGAATGAAAAAAGTGCGAATGGTATTTCGCTGGTTTGGAGAGGGAAACGACACGGTCACCCTGGAGCAGATCCGTCAAATTCCCGGTGTAGAAGGGCTGGTTTGGGCGCTTCACCGGATCCCGACCGGTGAGGAGTGGCCGGCGGATGAGATCCGAAAGGTGAAAAGGCAAGCGGATGAATACGGCTTGCACATCGATGTGGTGGAAAGTTTGAACGTCCATGAAGACATCAAGCTGGGTCTCCCCAGCCGTGACCGGTATATCGAAAATTATCAAAAGACGATGGAAAAGTTGGCTGGCGTCGGCGTCAAGGTGATCTGTTACAATTTCATGGTTGTCTTTGACTGGATTCGCACCGATTTCTATCGGGAGCTGGAGGATGGATCCCGGGGGCTTTTCTACGAACGGGCGAAGATCCAGCGGATGGATCCGGAGGAATTGTTGGAAATGTATTCGAGCCAATATACTCTTCCAGGTTGGGATCCGGGCCGGTCGAAGGAAAAACTGGTTTCTCTGATCGAGCGGTACCGGTGGTTGACGGAAGAGGCGCTTTGGGACAATCTTCGGTACTTCCTGGAGGCGGTCATACCGATGGCGGAGCGGCTAGGAATCCGAATGGCCGTCCATCCCGACGATCCGCCCTGGAGCGTGTTCGGACTGCCCCGCATCCTGAAAAACCGGGAGGATCTCAGGCGGCTGCTCCGCTTGGTGGACAGCCCCTGCAACGGCATTACGCTTTGCAGCGGCGCCCTGGGTGTCGATCCCAAAAATGACGTGGCGGGGATGGTGCGGGAATTTGCGGACCGGATTCCCTTTGCCCATATTCGGAACGTAACGGTGTATGAGAACGGCGATTTTATCGAAAGTTCCCATCGGGACGGTTCCCTCGACCTTTGGGAGATCGTCAAGGCCTATCATGATTGCGGCTTTACGGGCTATGTCCGGCCGGACCACGGGAGGCAGATTTGGGGGGAAGAGGGCCGGCCCGGGTACGGGCTGTACGACCGAGCCCTGGGAATCATGTATTTGTGGGGTCTATGGGATGCGTTGGAAAAGGCCGGACGGCGGTGACGGGGAGTCCTGTCAGGATTCCCCGACGCCGATCTCTTTGGATGGGGGATGAGGAGTGATGCTGCCGATCTATCCCGGTTTGAAGGACAAGGTGGCGGTGGTTACCGGTGGTGGCGGCGTTTTATGCGGTTGCATGGCGGAGGAGCTGGCCCGGCAAGGCATGAAAGTGGCGATCTTGAACCGGACCTATGAAAAGGCGGTTCGGGTGGCCGAACGGATCCGGGAAGCCGGCGGGGAGGCGTTGCCGGTCCAATGCGATGTCCTCCAGGTGGAAAGTGTGGAGCGGGCGGAGGCGACCGTCCGGGAACACTTCGGCCCCTGCGACGTGTTGATCAATGGCGCCGGCGGCAATCACCCGAAGGGGAACACCTCCCGGGAAACCTTTCGCATCGAAGATCTGAAAAGTGAGGAAGTGGTCACGTTTTTCGACCTTTCGCCGGAGGGGTTCGGTGCGGTCTTCGACCTGAACGTGATCGGCACACTGATCCCGACCCAAATCTTTGCCAGACACATGATCCACCACCGGGGGACGGTGATCAACATCTCCTCGATGAGCGCGCCCTGCCCCATGACAAAGGTGCCGGCGTACAGCGCGGCCAAAGCGGCGATCAACAATTTCACCCAATGGCTCGCCGTCCACCTGGCCGAAGTGGGGATCCGTGTCAATGCGATCGCCCCGGGATTTTTCCTTACGGATCAAAACCGCGATCTTTTGATCGGCTCCGACGGCTCCTTTACGGATCGGGCCCGGAAAATCCTTTTGCACACGCCGATGGGGCGGTTGGGCAGACCCGAAGATTTGCTGGGAACGCTGTTGTGGCTGGTTGACGAGCGGGCCAGCGGTTTTGTTACCGGAATCGTCGTCCCCGTGGATGGAGGATTTATGGCCTATTCGGGGGTGTAACGCCCGTTATCGAACAGGGACTGGAGGAACGCAGTGCGCCATGGCTTGGGGGTGCAGGCAGGGACAACCTCCTGCGCCTTGACAGGCCGGGAACGATGCTGGGAATGGAGGAATCGATCTTGGCCTGGCCTATTGTGAAGAGACGACTTTTCTGGGGGAGCCGGCGCTTTGCGCCGGAGCCCTTTCCCTGGGGTTTTGGATACCATACAACCTTTCGATATCCCGTTGACCCCGGTGGCCTCCTGGATACCTGCACCTTTTCTCTGCCGGTGGAAAAACAGTGGATCCTGGATGAGCGGCTTCTTCCCACGGGAGAACTGAAAAGAACCGGGGTGACCCCTCGGAGCAGCAGGCTGCGATGAGCATTTTCGGCACTGGGTGATTTATAACGGAGGCGGAGAACAAGGCTTTTTATGCCCCGAGCCCTACACCTGGGTGACCAACGCTCCCAACCTGGACCTGCCCCGGTCCTTGACGGGGTTGAACGTTCTGCATCCGGGGGAATCCGTCTCCTTGGGCAGCTGGATTGCCGTTTGTCGGATCGAGGATTCATAACGGACGGAAATAGCGGCCGGCCTGAGGGAGGTCGGCATTCTTTTTTGCCCGTTTGTCGATCGGGTTCGGGATGCAGGGGGGGTTCACGTTCCATGCGTTGATTCACCAGGAAATCAATGTATAATAAGATTACAAATGATGGAATCTCCCCGATTCGCCATCATCCTACGCCAAAGGGGATCGAAAATGCACTTTGAAAATCAAAGGATTTTACCGGCTACGAGAAGTATCAAAGATTTTGAACGCATGATGCGATCCTCCTATGAGTATGTCATCTTGTTGGACTGCCATGTGGCGCAGCTCCAATCCCTCATGGCCCTGGCCAAAAAACACCGAAAAAAGGTATTGCTTCACGTCGATTTGATCAAGGGGTTGAGAAACGACGAGCATGCTGCGGAGTTCCTGTGTCAGCAAATCAAACCGGCCGGCTTGATTTCCACCCGAACCCAGGTGGTCCAATTGGCGAAGAAAAGATCGTTGACGGCCATTCAACGGGTCTTTTTGCTGGATACCCACGCGCTGGAGACCAGCTATCGACTGCTGGAATCCTTCCGCCCGGATTACATCGAGGTTTTGCCCGGTATCGTTCCGCACATTATCCGGGAGGTTCGGGAGCGCACAGGCATCCCCATCCTGGCTGGGGGATTGATCCGGACCCGGGAGGAGGTGAATGCCGCCCTCGATGCCGGGGCGGTGGCGGTGACCACATCCAGCCGGGATGTCTGGGAAATGGGAACCCCATAGCGTTTTGCAACGGATGCTTTGGTGATCATATACGCGATCTGCCATCCAACGAAGAAAATCGAATGCCTTGGGATTTATCCATTCGTCGGGGTGTGCCTGCGCCGGGAGGAAAAAAGAACCACTTTCGGGTGGTTCTTTTTTTGCGCCTGCTCGTGAAGGCAGCCTCCGGTTTTCGATGGTCCATCGATTGTCGGCTGACCGGGTGCATCAGAATCGATGGATCGGTTGAAAGGCGGAGTTTTTCCTGTCCTTCCCTGCAGTCACCCCGCCCTTTGGAGCTTTTCCTCGGACTTCCGGAACTGCCGCCCGGCAAACCAGACAAGGCCGGCAAAGGCTCCTGCGGCAAACAAAAACTGGGCATGTCCTCCCAGGTTGTAAAGCAAGGCTCCCAGCAAAGGACCTGCGGCCATCCCGAGGTATCGGGCGAAATTGTAGCCCCCCATGGCCGTCGCCCGGTTCTTACGGAAGACGGTGGCGAGGAGGGTGGTTTGGACGGGGAGGGACAGCCCGAGACAGAGGCCGAACAGGGCATTGCTGGCCAAGATCAAGGGCAGGGGGAGGGAGGAGAACAGGACATAGAGCAGGGTTGCCAGCACAGCGGCGGAGCTGGTGACGAGCAGGAATTTGCGTCGGTCAAACCGCTCCTGAAAACGGCCCCCCAGAAAGCTTCCGACCACGATAAATAAGGACAGGGGGAGGAAAGCCAGTCCCTTTTGCGCGGACGACAGGTTGAAGGATTCGGACAGCAGATGGGGGAGAAAGACGAGATAATTGTACATGGTGTAATACTGGATAAAACCGAGAAGCGCGATCGCCAGGCCGGTGCGTTCAGTGGCCACGTTGAACAGATCCTTCGGATGGAACGTCGACACTTGGTTTTGCGGCTTAGTTTCCGGTAACAGGAGGGCGTTGGCGGTGCCGATCAACAGTCCGGCGATGGTCAAAACCACGAATACGCCGGAAAAGCCGGTCCATCCGCCGACGATGCCGCCGACCACGGGACCCGCCACGGGGCCCAAGGTAACGAGCATCTGAAAGGTGCCCATCGCTCGTCCCAGCTGATTTCCTTGGAAGAGGTCTCCGATGACGGTGGTGGCGATCACCGAACCGGCGGCGATTCCGACGGCCTGCAGTGCGCGGAAGAAGACCAGCCACCAGACGGTGGGAGACAGGGCGGCGCCGACGGAGGCCCCCGCGTAGATCAGGATGCCCGGCAGGAGCACCCTCCGCCTGCCGAGTGTATCCGCCAGGGGACCGTAGACGATCTGCATGAGCGCCAACCCGAGGGTGAAGATGGAGATGGTGAGGTTGACGACAAAGGGAGAGGCGCGAAAATACTCCTGGATTTCGGGCAGCATCGGTGTATAGATGGATTGGGTAAAGGGGCCGAGGAAGGCGGCAAGGGAAACCAGATAGACCAACAGGCTGCGGTTCATGGAAGTC
>JAJYSD010000007.1 GCA_021793745.1 Bacillota bacterium | reverse complement strand
CCGGAACCCGTCTACGACGGGAGGGGACCGAAGCGGTCGGGACGGTTCCGACTCCGCCTTGAACCGCGTCCGCCCGCACGCCCTTCTGTGCCTCCGCCGTTCCCTCCTCCTCGGATTCATCGACGATCACCAATAACACCTCGCCGACGGGCACCGCATCCCCTTCCCGCCAGCGGATCTCCGTCACCCGTCCGGCGGCGGGAGCCGGGAGTTCCACCACCGCTTTGTCCGTCTGCATCTCCACAACGGGCTGATCCAATTCCACCCGATCCCCAACCTGAACGAGCCAGCGGACCACCTCCGCCTCGGCCATCCCTTCTCCCACATCGGGGAGTCTGAAGTCAACGGCCACAAAATGCCCTCCCTTCCGATCAAATGTGGTTCTATCCCTATGCGAAAAGGAGCCCGGGAATATCTTCGTCGGGGTGCCGGAGGAGGCCGCCACCGGCGCGCTCGCCTCCAGACCCAGAAAACCCGTCTTTGAAGGGATCAATGCAGGGTCCCTTGCTTGTACACCAAACCGGAAGATTCCGGGGGTACCGCATTCAGAAATTGATCACTTGCCGCACCGCCTCGGAAACCCGGCGCACATCGGGACGGAAGGCATCCTCCAGGGCAAAGTAGGGAACCGGGACATCATACCCCGTCACCCGGGTAACCGGGGCCTCCAGCCAGAGGAAAGCCCGCTCGTTGATCAGCGCCGTCAGTTCTCCGCCCAGCCCGCCGGTCCTGGGCGCTTCGTGGACAATGACGGCCCGTCCGGTCTTTTTTACGGACTCGATGATCGCATCCTCATCGATCGGATACAGGGAGCGCAGGTCGATCACTTCGCAGCTGACGCCGTCCTTCGCCCAGGCATCCGCCGTTTTTTCGGCCACCGGCACCATCGCCCCCCAGGCCAAAATCGTCACATCTTCCCCCTCCCGCACCTTCCGGGCCCGCCCGATGGGAACCTCGTACCATCCCTCGGGCACCTCCTGCCGATGGGTGCGGTAGACCTTCATCGGCTCCAGGAAAATGACCGGATCGGGATCCTGGATGGAAGCCAGCAACAGCCCCTTGGCATCGTACGGGGTGGAGGGAGCCACCACCTTCAGGCCCGGGGTGTGCACAAACAGGGCCTCCGTCGAATCGGAATGGAGCTCCGGCGCCCGGATCCCTCCGCCGTAGGGGGCCCGGATCACGAGGGGAAGGGGAAAGGTCCCCTGGGTCCGCGTCCGAAAACGGGCAGCATGGCTGACAACCTGCTCAAAGGCCGGGTAGATGAATCCCATAAACTGGATTTCCGCCACCGGAAGCATGCCTCCCACCGCCAGGCCGATCGCCGTCCCGATGATGCCGGACTCGGACAGGGGCGTGTCGATCACCCGGTCGTCGCCGAACCGGTGCCACAAGCCCTCCGTCACCCGGAAAACCCCGCCGTTTTTGCCCACATCTTCACCCATCACCACCACGCGCGGGTCCTTTTCCAGGGCTACGGAGAGAGCGTCATTGATGGCTTGAACCATGGTCCGCTCAGGCACGGCCATCCCCCTCCCATTCCCGGCGCTGCCGCTGGAGCGATGCCACCGGTGTGGCGAACACATGATCAAACATGTGGGTCGGCGGCGCCGCCTTCTCCGCCTCCGCCTCCTTCACCGCCCGATCGATCCGCCGGCGGCACTCTTCCTCCCACTCCCGCTCCTCGGCTTCCGTCAGGAGGCCCTCCGATCGGAGGAGCGCGCGATACCGCTTGAGGGGATCGCGGCGCTGAACCCACTCGCGCGCCTCCTCTTCGCTCCGGTATCGGGCGGGATCATCGGCGGTGGTGTGAGCTCCGTGACGGTAGGTGACGGCTTCGATCAGGGTCGGCCCTTCGCCGTTTCTCGCCCGTTCGATCGCCCGGACCATCGCTTCATAAACCGCCAACACATCGTTGCCGTCGACGCGGATGCCCGGAAAGGCGTAAGCCGCCGCCTTTTCCGCCACGGTGGGCGTCGCCGACTGTCGGGAGAAGGGAACGCTGATCGCATACCCGTTGTTTTGGCAGAAAAAGATGACCGGCAGGCGGAAAACCCCTGCGAAGTTGCACGCTTCGTGAAAATCCCCCTCGGAGGTGGCCCCGTCCCCGAAATAGGCGACAGCGACGGAGCGCTCCCCCCTCAATTTGGACGCCCAGGCCGCTCCCGCGGCGTGGGGCAGTTGGGTGGCGATGGGAACGGACGGCGGAAGGAGCCGGAGCAACTCCGGCGGCCTCCATCCCTCGACCCGCCCCATCCAGTAAAGGAGGATCAGGTTCAGGGGCATCCCCAGGACCATCTGGACGCCGTGCTCCCGGTACGTGGGAAAAATCCAATCCTCCTTCGACAGCGCCATGGCGCTCCCCACCTGGGCGGCCTCCTGACCTTCCAGGGGGGCAAAGGTGCCGATTCTGCCCTGGCGCTGCAGGATGATGGAACGCCTGTCGAAGAGGCGGGCCATCGTCATCCACCGGTAAAAGAGCATTTTTTTCTCGTCGTCGATCCTTCTCCACACAGCCCGTCCCTCATCCGTCAGCGTCCCATCGGGACGGACATAGGAAAGGCCGATCCGCTTTTCCTCCACCTGCTGCAACATCCCGATCCCCTCCCTTGCCGACCTGATCAAAGCCCCAAAAAGATCCTCCGGAGATCCGCCACCTGCTCCATCCGCCTGGCCACCAACCGGTCCACTGCGCGGTAAGTAGGGATGTCCTGCTCCCGGGACAGGCGGTAAATCTCGAGAAGCATGTCGTAGATGGACCGCGTCTTGGCCATGACGCGCTCCGGGTTATAACCCGACAACTCATCGGCCACCTGGATCAACCCGCCGGCGTTCACCAGATAGTCCGGGGCGTACAAAATCCCCCGCTCGTGCAGGCGGTCGCCGTGCCGGTCATCCTCCAGCTGATTGTTCGCCGATCCCACCACCGCCCGGCATTTCAATTCCTCGATCGTTTCATCATTGATGATGCCGCCGCCGGCACAGGGGGCGAAAATGTCACAGCTGACGGCATGCACCGCCCCGACATCGACCGGCTCCACCGCATCCGGAAACGCCTCCCGAAGCGCATCGACGCGGCTCCCGTCCACATCGGCGATCAAACAGCGGGCACCTTCCTCCACCAACAGTCGGACGAGCCGGGCGCCCACCTTCCCCACTCCCTGGACGGCCACCGTTCGGCCGGACAGGTCTTCGGAGCCCCACAACTCCAGGGCCGTAGCCTTCATTCCCTGCAACACGCCCAGGGCGGTGGGCATGGAAGTATCGCCGCTGCCACCGTGGCTCTCGGGCAGGCCGACGAAGCAACGGGACTCCCGGCGCGCATGGACAAAATCCTCGGGAGAAGTGCCCATGTCGGTGCCGGTATAAAACCGCCCGTTCAATCCCCCGACAAACCGACCGAAGGCCCGGAACAGCTCCGGACTTTTGTCCCGCTTCGGATCGCCGATGATCACCGCCTTACCGCCGCCGAAGTCCACATCGGCGGCTCCGCACTTGTACGTCATCCCCCGGGAGAGGCGGAGCACATCCTCCAGCGCCTCCTCCGTGGAACCGTAAGGCGCCATCCGGCAACCTCCGAGGGCGGGCCCCATCGTGGTGTCGTGGATGGCGATGATCGCCTTCAGTCCGGAACCCCGGTGGCGACAGAAAATCACCTGCTCGTGGCCGTACCGATCCATCATCTCAAAGACGTCCTTCCCCACTTCCGCGGAACGGGACTGATCCTCCGGTTGGAACACCGCTTCCTTACCCGGCCAATCGGATCTGATTCGATTCATATCCACCATTCCGTTTCCTCAAGATGTTTGAAAATCCCCTTCATCTTCGGCTTCCGAAGACGGCTCCGGCAGAGGGGTTTCCTCCGGGAGCAATCCTTCCGCCCCCGGCCGAAAAGTTCCGTTCCCTCACTGAACATTCAACTTCAACTATATGCCCCGCGGGCGAAGAGGGTTCATCCCCCCTTCGTCCCCCGGAGGGCATCGCTACTCACTCTCCCCGGAACCGGGGCGGTCGCTTCTCCATAAACGCGGCCACCCCCTCCCGGAAATCCCGTGTGCGACCCGCCATCTCTTGCATGTGGGCCTCGTATTCCAGCACCTCCTTCAAGGCGGCATCCGCTCCCTTGTACAGGGCCCGCTTGATCAGGCCGATGGCGCGGGTCGGCCCTTCGGCCAACTGACGCGCCCAGGCGAGGGTTTCCTCCTGAAAGCGATCGTGGGGCACCAGGCGGTTCGCCAGTCCGATCTGCACCGCCTCCTGCGCAGATACTTCCCTTCCGGTGATGGCCAGCTCCATCGCCCGCCCCAACCCGACGAGCTTCGGGAGAAAATAGCTGGATCCGCTGTCCGGGGCGAGGCCCACCCGGACGAAGGCTTCGATGAATCGCGCCCGGTCGGACACGATGCGCAGATCGCAGGCCAGCGCCAGACTGCATCCGGCTCCGGCGGCGACCCCGTTGATGGCGCCGAGGACCGGTTTCTCCATCTCCACGATCGTTCGGATCAGGGGATTATACCGCTCGCGGACGCTTTCCCCCAGGGAAAAGTCGTCGATATTCGGATCGCTCCGGTCCCCCAGATCTTGCCCCGAACAAAAGGCTTTTCCCGCCCCCGTGAGGACGACGCAGCGAACGCCGGAATCCTGCGCCGCCTCCCGCAGTGCCTTTAACAGCTCCCTGCTCATCGGTTGATTGAAGGCATTGTAAACCCGGGGACGGTTCAGCGTGATCACCGCCACACCGTCCTTCCGGTCTGTTCGAACCGTCTCTTCCACCCTCACCCCTCCTTACCCTTACCGGCCGCGAAACCGGGGTTTGCGCTTTTCCAAAAAGGCCTGCATCCCCTCGCGCTGATCCTCGGTGGCAAACAGGAGATAAAAGAGCATCTGCTCGTAGGCGAGCCCCGTCTCGAGGGTCGTATCCATCGCCTTCAATACCGCCTTTTTGGCCAATCGGACGGCCACCGGCGGCTTGGCTGCAATTTCCCGGGCCATCCTGAGGGCCTCGTCCTCCAGGAGCTCCTCGGGCACCACCCGGTTGATCAGCCCCGCCTGCAGCGCTTCTTCGGCGCGGAGCGGGTTTCCCGTCAACACCATTTCCATCGCCCGGACTTTGCCCACCGCCCGGGTCAAGCGCTGGGTTCCCCCGGCGCCGGGCATGACGCCGATATTGATCTCCGGTTGGCCGAACTGGGCCGTCTCGGAGGCGATAATCAGGTCGCAGGCCATCGCCAACTCACAGCCTCCGCCGAGGGCGTAACCGCTGACCGCGGCGATGATCGGCTTGGATATGTGACGGATTCGATCCCAGACGGCGAACTGGTCCTTCAAAAGCATGTCCACCGCAGTGGCATCGCTCATCTCGTCGATATCCGCCCCGGCGGCAAAGGCCCGTCGGTCCCCTGTGATCAGGATGCAGCGGATTCCCTCATCCCGGTCCATCGATACCAGAGCAGACACCAGCTCCTCCATCAGCTGCAAATTGAGCGCGTTGAGAACCTCCGGACGATGCAGTTGAATCCGTCCGATCCCCTCCTCCGGCCGCGTCACCCGGACGTACATTCCTGTCCCCCTCCATGTAAGCGCGATTATTTATACAAAACAAAAGGGAATCATTTTTCAGAAACGATTTTCATTTTTATTTTATCAGAGGGTTCTTTTCCGTGTCAGGAATGCGCTTTAACGTTTTAAAATAAAAAAAGCCTCCTCGACGAAGGCTTTTGAGGCAAATCCCAGGGAAAAATGGGCTTTACACCACCGATCACGAAAGATAATGACGGGTTTCCGCCAAACAGGACTCACAGATAATCTGCCCGCGGAAATCCAGGAGACGCTCCATCCCTCCGCAAAAAACGCAGCTGGGGTTGTACTTTTTCAGGACGATCGCGTCCTCATCGACAAAAATCTCCACACCGTCATGCGGACGAAGGTTCATCATGTCGCGAAGCTCCTTGGGCAATACAATGCGACCGAGATGATCCACCTTGCGCACGATGCCGATGCTCTTCATAGCCATCCCCTTTCTTGTCTGGGTCCTCCCTCCAATATCTTTCTTTTCTGGGATGATCAGAAGGAATCCTTCTCCTTTGACGTTTCAACCCAACCAATCCAACGGATCATTCCCCTTTTGGCCCATCCCTCAAACCTCGAGGGGTAATTCGAAAAGCGAGGAGGAGTTGATCATGGCGAATGGCGCAACGAACCAATTGGTTTCGAAGGTGGAAGGTCGCGAGCTTGTACTCGAACGGATTTTTGACGCGCCGCGTCCTTTGGTGTTTGAAGCTTTCACGGAGGCCGAACATTTGATGCGCTGGTTCGGAACAGACGGTTGGCCGCTGACGGTTTGCAACATCGATTTTCGCCCTGGAGGCGTATGGCATTACTGCATGAAATGCATGGACGAAGGCCAGGAATATTTCGGTCAAGAATCGTGAAGCAAAGCGGTTTTCCGCGAAGTCGCCGAGCCGGAGCGGATCGTGTATATCGACGCGTTCTCCGATGGGGACAAAAACATGCCGGAGGCGCGGGCTACCTTGGACCTCGTCGATCTGGGAGGCCGAACGAAGTTGATCAACCGTACGCAATACGCGACGGAAGAAGCGCTCCAGTCGGTACTGGATATGGGAGTAATCGAGGGCGCCAACCAAACCTGGGACCATCTGGACGGTTTCTTGGCGAAGATTCAAAGCGAGCGAGATTCAACGGCTGATGGTCCCCCAACCATCAATTCCCTCCAGGAAGGTACCCTCTTCAGCCAAGGTTGGGATGATCCCGGCCTTGACGCATTGGATGGACGATGCTGGTGGCGCAGCATTCCAATGGGTTTCTTCCCACTAAAATGTTCTCTCGCAAAACAAGCATCCGCATCTCATACGTCCGGTCCTTCACCAGGAGGGGGTCGGTGCACGAAACACCATCACCTGCCATCATGGCCTTTTCAATACAGCGACAAGCATGCGATGAACCACCTCATGGTCGCGCAGATCGTGCAGGCGGTGGTTTTCTCCCGGCAGGGTGTACCATTCTTCGGCTCCCACATACCTGATGGCCAGCGTGAGGGTGCCGTCCTCGCGACAGGCAGTACACAATTCAAGCTCCCCGCTGATCACGCCCGCCTCCGCGGTCATGACACCGTGACTGGCGGTGAAGGTGGATGTCTTCACTTCCATGCGGAGACTCCTTTCTCACACGGTGAATATGCGCCGCCCAGCACCTCGACGTTCAGCTCAGTAGGAGCAGGTGTTGAGCATATCCTGCAGCGCGGCCTTTTCCGATGATTGCAGGTGCAAGTCCCAGCGGTATTTGGTGTGGATCCACCACTTCGCATAGGCGCAGCGGGCGCCGGCGCGCGGAGGCTGCCATGTAGATGGATCCTGGTCTCCCTTGCTCCGGTTGACGCTGGCGGTCACCGCGATCAATTGCGGGCCGTCGAGATCGTTGGCAAAGGCTTGTCGCTTTTCCGTACTCCAACTGCTCGCACCGGAACGCCACGCCTCGGCCAGCGGTACGATGTGATCGATATCGATTCCGGAGGGGGAGTTGGCGGAGACACCGTCGTAGTAGCTGTACCATGTACCGGATGTAACGGGGCAGTCCCCGCTATGGGTGTCGGCGTCCCGCTGAAGCACCACATGGCGCGTATTGCATCCGTTTCCCTGATCGATCCAGTGCGGAAACTTGTCGCGTGAGTATCCATCCATCGATCCTTCGGATTTGACGGTCAGCGCGTCCAGTTCCGCTTGGGCGGCGGCCTTGGACGGCGTTCCCGGCGGAAGCGCCCAGGTCGTTGCCATGTTATAGACCGCCGTCAACGACAGAACCAGCGCAAAGGCAACCAACCACCCCATCGATTTTCGCAGCATGGAAACGCCTCCTGTGCATCATTATTTTTAAAAATCTATATATTCTAATATTTAGGCCCGTACTTTGTGAATGGAATGGGGATCGGCTATGCCGGGAGATTTCTCACCCCATCCGCTTCTGGCTTCCCTCCCCCACCAAACAAAAAAGTCCGGCACTTGCCGGGTTTTTAAGAAGTCCGGGAGGCTTTCTCGAAAAGAAGCCCGGCGCTTGCCGAGCCCGAACTGCTGACAAACCTCAAAGCCTGGGAGTCGAGAGGCGATTTCCCGCCTCGACTCCATGCAGTGGCAAGTCGCTCGGCGAAAAATCGCTCCCTTGTCAACGATCTGAGGCCCGGCGCTTGCCGGGCCCCCTCCTTTGCCCTCCAAATCAGCTGAATTTGTGTCCGCGGATGGTTTCCACCGCCATCGGGTTTTCCAAGGAGGAAAGGTCTCCCGCATCCTGTCCCAGGTAGGCCGCCCGAATCACCCGGCGGAGGATTTTGCCGTTCCGGGTCTTGGGCAGCTCGGGCACGAAAAGAATCTGCTTCGGACGAAGGGCTTTCCCCATCCGCTGGGCAATCATATCGAACAATTCCCCGCGCAGCTCCTCCGAAGGTTCGTGGCCCGGCCGGAGAAGGACGAAACAGACGGCCACCTCCCCTTTGGTCTCGTCGGGCACGCCGACCACCGCCGATTCCAGCACCGCCGGATGGTCGATGAGGATCGATTCCATCTCCGCCGGCCCCAACCGCTTGCCGGCAATCTTGAGGGTATCATCCGACCGGCCGGTAATGTACCAGAACCCTTCCCCATCCACCCGGACCCAGTCGCCGTGGACCCAGGTGTTCGGCCAACGGTTCCAGTACGTCCGTTCATAACGCTCGGGATCCTTCCAGAAACCTTGGGTCATGCCGACCCAGGGCTGCCGGATCACCAATTCGCCCACTTCACCGCGAACCGGCTGCCCGTTCTCGTCATACACCTCCACATCCATCCCCGGCAGCGGCCCGGAAAAGGAGCACGGGGCGATCGGCTTCAGGAGGTTGCCTCCCAAGATCCCGCCGGAAATCTCGGTACCGCCCGAGTAATTGTAAATGGGAACCCGTTTGGCGCCCACCTGTTCAAACAGCCAGTGCCAGGGATCGGGGTTCCAGGGTTCGCCGGTGGAGGCAAAGACGCGCAGGGAGCTGAGATCGCGTCGCCGGACCGGGGCCTCCCCGAACCGCATCAGCGCCCGGACCACCGTCGGGGAGAGGCCCAGGTGCGTCACTCCGTGGTTCTCCACGATCTTCCAGAGTCGATCCGGTCCGGGGTGGTCGGGGGTCCCCTCAAACACCAGCATGGTGCTTCCGGAGAGCAGGGAGCCAAACACCATCCAGGGTCCCATCATCCATCCCATGTCCGTCACCCAGAACAGGATGTCTCCCGGCCCCACATCCATCCCATAGGCCGCATCAAAGACCGCCTTGACGGGGAATCCGGCGTGGACGTGGACCGTCCCCTTCGGACGTCCCGTGGTTCCGGAGGTGTAGATGATCATCATCGGGTCGGAGGCCTCGGTTTCCCGGGGCGCCACCGTCTTCCACTCCGACGTCAGGCTGCTCCACTCCACGTCCCGCTTCTCATTCCACGGGATGTCCCGGCCCAGCCGTCGAACCACCACCACCTTCTCGACGCTGGGCGACATGTCCGCGGCCCGGTCGGCCTCCTCCTTCATCGGGACCACTTTCCCCCGGCGCAAAAAGCCGTCCGCCGTCACCAACACCTTGGCTTCACAGTCCCTCACCCGCGTAGCGACCGCCTCGGCTCCGTAACCCGAGAAACAGGGCGTAAAAATGGCCCCGATCCGGGCTACCGCCATCATCGCGATCACATTTTCCGCAATCATCGGCAAATAGATGGCTACCCGGTCCCCCGGCTTCACCCCGATCCGTTGCAATCCCCAGGCGAACCGGTTCACCGCCGCCCACAAGTCCCGGTACGTGTATTTTTGGACTGCCTCGTCATCCCCTTCCCAGATCAGCGCCAGACGGTGACGGGACTGGGGATCTTCCACAAACCGGTCCAGGGCGTTTTGCGCCACGTTAAACCGGCCATCGACAAACCACCGGGTCCACGGCACCCCCTTTGACGAGTCCATCACCCGGCTGTAGGGCTTGATCCACTGAAGATCCAGATCGCGAACGACCTCCTGCCAAAACCATCCGACATCCTGGATGGACCGCCGGTAAAAGTCGTCATAATCCGAAAAGCCCAGCTTCTTCATGAATCGGTACATCCGGGTCTTTTTCGAATTTTCCTCCGAAGGAAACCAGACGGCTTCGCTCATGTGCACCCTCCCCCACAGGTCTTTTCTTTTCACGCAGCGATCGATTTCATGAATGAAACGAACAGAACGTGAAACGGGGAATTCGGTGGAAAGGCGTATGCTGTCGTCCGAAAGGCCAAGTCGAAGCACACACCGATCCGGCCCCTTCCAATCAAAGTATAGCACAACCGGTGAAAGCGCTTCATCCGCACCTCCCCCCGGCATTTTCTCTGAAAATTTCACCCAAAGAAAAACAAGTTCGGAAAGAATCTCTTGTATAATCAAAAAAAGAAATATTGCAGAAAAATGATTCGAGTGATATACTTCTTAATGGGATTTTGAATATTCAGGAGGCGTAATGGTTGCAACGGTTCGAAAAAATCATCAAAAGGTATGACCCGGCAGTCTGGGTTCGCTTCTGGGGATCGATCATGGTCTCCACCACTTCCTTCATGCTGTTCCCCCTGGTGGTGCTCTATCTCCACGAACACATGGGCGTCGACATGGTCACGGCGGCGGCGACCACCATTTTCCCCGCACTGGTCGGCTTTTCCTGCAAGTGGTGGACGGGAACCCTTGCCGACCGCTTCGGCAGAAGGCCGGTGATCTTATTTTCCCTCTTCTTTCAAAGCCTTGTGATCCTGGGCATGGCCTTCGCCACCAAAGCCTGGCATATTTACGTCTTCTACTCCTTGAACGCCCTCGGACAATCCATGTTTTTTCCGGCGGCCAACGCCCAGATTGCCGACGTTGTCCCTGAAAACCAACGGGCTGAATCTTTTGCTTTAATCGAGATGGGCTGGAATATGGGGGCGGCGATCGGACCGGCCCTCGGTGCACTTGTATACAATTTTGATCCTACATTTTTATTTTTATCCCAGTCCCTGGCCCAATGTCTCTTCGGCGTGCTCGCCTATTTCAAGATTCCGGAAACGCTTCCCAAAGAAAGCAGGTCCGTCAACAAGCCGACGGACGAGGAGCAAGCGGGAGAAGCGGCTTCTCCCCGGTGGGGCTTTTCCGTGTACCTGCCCCTGATCGCCTTTACCGCCCTGGCGATCCCCATCAGCATGCTGGATACCCAGATCTATACGGTCTTTCCGCTATACCTGAAGGAGCACTTCGTGGAATACGTAACGGTATACGGCATTTTGCGGACCCTTACGGGGGCCATGGTCGTATTCGTGCAGCTTCCGCTCACCCGGAAGACGGAATCGGCCAACCCCGCCATCATCCTGCTTGTCACCTATCTCTTTTTCGCCCTATACGCCTTGATCTACGGCTTGGCACCCTTCCTGTGGACCCTGATCATCGCCGAGATCTGTTACACGATTGCGGATGTGCTGGTAAGGCCCCACCAGCAAAAAATGGTGTCGATCCTGGCCCCCAAAGCGCTCCGCGGCCGGTTTTTCGGCATCTTTGACATGAACGCGAGCGTTTCCAACATCGTCGCTCCCACCACCGGCAGTTTCATCCTGTCCCACTGGGGCGGCAAGCCGCTTTTCATCGGTTTGGCGGTGCTGTTGGCATCGGCGGGAACCACCCTGTACCTGACCATCAACCGCTGGTTCCTCAAGCGGGTACCTGCGGTGGAAAAATCCGCTTAAGCCTGATCGGAACGGAAACGGAAAAACCACCCGGTAAATGGGATATAATTGATGTACTACCCCTTTCAACCGACGGGGAAAGACAATCCTTCGGGTGGTGAATCCGTTGCAATCCGATTACCTCAAACGAACGATCGTCCGGGAGGAAGTGTCCAGCGATTACCTGGAAGAGACCCGGGTTCTGCAAATCTATCTTCCGCCGGGCTATTCCG
>JAJYSD010000006.1 GCA_021793745.1 Bacillota bacterium | reverse complement strand
ATGTGAGCCGCGTAGGGGATGAAATTGCCGCTGGCCATCGCCCCGATGCAAAAGGTATAGGCGGTTTTGTTGACCGGTCCGCCGAGGTCAAAGGACACCATGATGCCCAGGATGGCTCCGAGCAGAATGGCATTGCCGCCGGACAAGCCCTCCAACCATTGCAGGAGCAGATGGTTCAACCCCGCCACCGGCTTGCCGACCACGAACAGCATCAACGAGCCCGTCACGAGGGAGCCGATCACCGGATACAGCCAAAAGCTGATAAACCCCGAGAAAACCCCCTTCGGCGGAAGCCGTTTTTTGAGCCACTTCATGAAATATCCGGCCAAAAACCCTCCGAGCATTCCGCCCAAAAAGCCGCCGTCGATCATCGTCGCCGCAATTCCGGCGGCAAACCCCGGTCCCAGGGCCGGTTTTTCGGCCAGGGAATAGGCCATGTAGGCCGACAAGACCGGGATCATGAGCATCCCGAGCAGGTTGCCGCCCAGTGTTCGGAGCAACCACAGCCAGGAATTTTCCGTCTCATACACCTGTTGCAAGCCGAAGATTTGCGCGATGAGCACCGCGGAGGCCAGGATCATCCCCCCGGCGATAATGATGGGAATGATATGGGAAATCCCGGTCAAAATCGCGCTTTTCACTTCCCCCTGCCAGGACGTCTTCGGCGGTTCGGCAGGCGTTGCCATCGACTGCAAATCCCTCTTCCCTTCCTTCTCCGCCTGCTCGAGCGCCCTGCGGATCACCGCCTCGGCGTTCCGCAGCGGTGCGGCCACGCTCGTCCGGTAAACCGGCAGGTGGGCGAATCGTTCCTCTCCCTTCACCGACACATCGGCGGCAAATACGGCCCCGTCGGCCTTCCTCAGCCGCTCCTCCGTCAGGGGATCTTCAATTCCGTTCGCCCCTTGCTTCTCCACGTAAACGGTGACACCCATCCTCCGGCCGGCCTGCTCCAGCGACTCGGCGGCCATGTAGGTGTGCGCGATGCCCGCCGGGCACGCCGTCACCGCCACCAGGGTTTTCCCCTCTGCCTCGTCCCGCTTCGCTTCAGCCGGCTCCCCGTCGTCATCCAGGGCATGGTACAGCGCTTCGGCGGTTGCACATCCCTGTAAACGCTTACGAAATTCCGCGCGCGCCATCCGCTTCGCCAGCTCGGCCAGCAGATCCAGATGGGTCGATCCCGCTTCCGCCTCCGGAATCGCCAGCAAAAAGACGAGATCCACTTCATTGTCCGGGTCCAGGCTCTCCCAATCCCGGATCGGCTCGGCCAGCTTGGCCACCGCAAAGGCCGCCGATCGGACCTCCGGAGATTTTCCGTGCGGAATGGCAAACCCGCCTTCCAACCCGGTCGGCGACTGGGACTCCCGTTCCATGACCGCCTGATAGAAGCGGTCGGGGGAGGCGACTTTTCCTTCCCGATGCAACCGGTCAATCAGATGACGAATCACTTCCTCCTTGGTCTTCCAGGAGGCCCCCACTTCGATCAACCGCACATGGGTCAGCTGTTTGAGCCGCATGTTTCCACCACCTTCTTCGGTCCCTAAGCCAATCCCATTATATAAACAAAAAAGTAAGAAGACGGCGATCTTCTTACTTTTCCACCGATTTCCCCGTGTAACCCGGGAGCTTCGTGTATATTTACACAACTCCGCACATGGTCCAATACTGCTCACTCACCATGCGCAACACGATATACAGGGACGTGCGGTCGGTGATTTCATATTTGTTCAGCACCTGCTTCGGCGCCCAGCAGTACAGGTGGAAATCGGCCATCTCGACCAGGGAATTGCGGCTCAAATGGGTGAGGCTGATCACGTACGCCCCCTTCTGTTTGGCCGCCGCCACCGCCTCCAGCACCTGCCGGGTCTCACCGGAGGCGCTGATCACAAAGACCAGATCCTTTTCGGAGCAGCGGTCGGACTGATACAGCATTTCGTGCCGCTGGGTGAAAAAGTCGGCCCGTTTGCCGACGCAGCGCAGATGTTTGGCCATCATTTCGCAAAAGGGGGCGGAGTCGCCCACCCCGTAAAAAAACACCCGGCTGGCCCGGTGGATTTTCCGCACCGCTTGCAGGATCGATTTCGAATCCAACAGCTCATAGGTTTTCTGGATCACCCCGGTTACCGGAAGGCGCGGGGCCTCCTCCTCCCGGTTTTCGAGGGTGAGTGCCGCCTTCATCTCGGCAAAACCCCGGTATCCCAGCTTTTTGGCGAAGCGGACGATGGTGTTGGGAACGGTATAGAGCGTTTCGGCCATGGCCTGGATCGAGATATCGCCGATCCGGTCCCGGTTTTGCCGTATGTAATCGACAATTTGGTCATCCGTATCGTTCAGCCGGTCCGCATGGAGTTGCACTCTTTCCTCAAACTTCATACCGAGTACCCCCGTATCCGTCATCGCCCCCGCCCAGCGCCTTCACCGAGCCCGGGGGTGAAGCCTTCGCACATCCCCAGAGGCTTTCCCCTCATCCCCCGGATTCAACCCCTGTGTCTATTGTAACCCAACCGCGGACGACTTCGGCGATCGGGCTTCCCGGGGAATCCCTTCATCGAACGCGGCGCCGTCCACCATCTCCCCGCCGGCCTTGGCCATCCCAAGACCCCTTCCGGGCCCGGGATCGCCGGGCCTGTCCCGAGCCGTCCCGGACGGCGAAACGATCCCCCCGGAGCGGAAACCCTTTTCCCTCACCAGATCCCCAGCTGGCGGGGGGCCAACCCCTCAAATCGGAGTCCCATCAGATCGATCAGCTCTTTGGCGTTGGGGGCCGCATCCCCCCGGGAGTTGTTGTTGAAGAGAACGGTAACCTGTTTGGCTTCCCGCTTCATCGCCTCGATGCGGGGAATCCACTCGGCCAGCTCCTCCCGGGAATAGCGGTAGGCGTAGCGGACGCCGCGCCAGTTGGAGCGGCCCGTGTTGTTCCATCCCTCCCGGTTGCGGCCGTGAAAGCGGATCAAGGCGGCATCGGGATGGGTGACGACCGGGACGATCGGGATGGATCCCTCCCCGGCCTGGGGCTCGTCGCAAACGGTGTGGATCAGCCCCTCCTCCCGAAGGAAGCGGAGGGTCTTCTCGCGAAGGCGGGGCGCGTACCACGTCCGGTTGCGGAACTCGACGGCCAGGGGCAGATCGGCAAAGACCTCCCGGCACCGCCGGAGATGCCGGACGTGTTCCCGCGTGCAGTCGAACCACGGGGGAAACTGGAACAAAACCATCGACAATTTCCCCGAATCTCGAAACGGGCGGAGAACCGCGGCAAAGGCGTCGGCCACCTCCCTCCAGGGGCGCTCCGGCGCTCCCTTCGGCCGGCCGTGGCCGGTCAGCTCCCGGTAGGCCTTCACCACAAAGCGGAAGGTTTCCGGTGTGTCCTCCACCCAGCGGAGGCACCGCTCCACGGGAGGAATGGCATGATAGGTGCTGTCCACCTCCACCACCGGAAAATGGCCGGCATAGAAGGCCAGCTTGTCCTTTGAAGGGGTCCCGGGCGGATACAGGTCGTGATCTCCCCAACCGCACACGCCCACTTGGATCGGATTCATCCGGCTCCCTCCCTTCGGTGAACCCATTCTATCACAGGCGTCGAAATTTTGCCCCAAAGGGGCCTCCCTTTTCCTGGGCCGCATTTAGAGATAAAATGATGAAAGAAAACAGTTGCCCGACCCGGAACAGACATCGCATCCCCGGCCGTCGAGGAGGTTATCAACCGTGACCCGACAGGTTTTGTCGATCCGGGCGGCGGTGGTCGACCAACTCCGGCAGCATTGCCTGAACCAGTTGCCCAACGAGGCCTGCGGAATTTTGGCCGGACAGGACCAGGAGATCACCCACTTTTTTCCCATTCCCAACCTGGACCAAAGTCCCTGCTCCTTTCAATTTGAACCGCGCACCTATCTGGACACGATTCGGGAAATGCGAAAGCAGGAGCTGGACTGGATCGGCGTCGTCCATTCCCATCCCAATATGGAACCGGTACCCTCGGCCAAAGATCTGGCCAATTGGCATTATCCGGAGAAAAGCTATTGGATTCTCTCCCTCAAAGGGGAGCAAAGCCGTCTGTCGGCCTATTACATCCAAAAGGAAAAGGTGGTCCCGGTGATGTATCAGATCATCGTCGACCGCTGAAGGCGGATGGAAAGAAAACCCGCTACAACCACCCATTTCCGCCGAAGGGTGGGGCGAAGTTCCGCTTCCGCCGCTCTGTCAAGAACATCCAATCGGAGGAATGCAGCGAAAATGGAACCGTCACCTGTGTCTTCCCTGCACACGGACAAATATCAAATCAACATGATGTACGCCCATTGGAAAAATGGAACTCACCGCAGGCGCCGGGCCTTTGATCTGTATTTTCGGCAACTCCCCTTTGGAAACGGTTACGCCGTCTTCGCCGGGCTGGAACGGGTGATCCAGTACCTGGAAAATCTCCGCTTTACCGAGGAAGACATCGAATACTTGGCCCGCCAGCCGGAAAACTACGCCCCGGAATTTTTGAAGATGCTCCGCTCCTTCCGCTTTACCGGTGATGTCCACGCCGTACCGGAGGGCACGTTGGTCTTTCCCAACCAGCCCCTTCTCCGGCTGGAAGGATCGATCATGGAGCTGCAGCTGGTGGAAACCGCCCTCCTCAACTTTGTCGGATACCAGACCCTGGTGGCGACCAAGGCGGCCCGCATCCGCCACGTCGTCCCCGAGGACGTCCTGATGGAATTTGGCAGCCGGCGGGCCCAGGAAATGGATGCGGCGGTATGGGGAGCCCGGGCCGCCTATATCGCCGGCTTTGACGCCACCAGCAATGTGCGGGCCGGTCAATTGTTCGGCATCCCCACCCAGGGAACCCACTCCCATTCCTGGGTGCAGGATTTTGACAGCGAGCTGGAGGCCTTCCGCGCCTTTGTCCGCTCCTTTCCGAATCAGGGTATTCTCCTAGTGGACACCTACGATACGTTGCGAAGCGGGCTCCCCCACGCCATCCAGGTGGGATTGGAACTGAAGCGGGAAGGAAAGCGGCTGGTCGGCATCCGGCTGGACAGCGGCGACCTGGCCTATCTGTCGAAACGCGCCCGGCAGATGCTGGACGAGGCGGGGCTGACGGACACCCTGATCGTCGCCTCCAGCGATCTGGACGAAACGACGATCCTCAACCTGAAAGCCCAGGGGGCCAAGATCGACTCCTGGGGCATCGGCACCAAGCTGATCACCGCCTACGACCAGCCCGCCCTCGGCGCCGTTTACAAGATGGTGGCCCGGTACGAGCGGGGCCGGTGGCTTCCGACCCTGAAGATTTCCTCGAATCCGGAGAAGGTGACCACCCCCGGCCGCAAGACGGTATACCGGATCGTCGACCGCAAAACGGGAAAGGCCCGAGGGGATCTGATCACCCGGGTCGATACCGTCATCGACGAAAGCCGTCCCCTCGTCCTCTTCCACCCGGTCCACACCTTCCGGAAGAAAAAGGTGAAAAATTTCCGGGCGATCAATCTCCTCCTCCCCATTTTCCGGGACGGAAAGCGGGTGTACGACCCCCCTTCCCTGGAGGAGATCCGAAAGTACCACCGGGAGCAGCTCTCCCTGTTTTGGGAGGAATATCTGCGCATCCTCAACCCGGAGGAATACCCCGTCGACCTTTCCCGGGACCTGTGGGAGGAGAAGCAGAATCTCCTGAAAAAAATCTACGCATCGATCCGGGAAGAAAACGGGGGATAAAGGCTTCAATCCGTCGGACCGCAGCGCCGGTGCGGCCGGGCGGCAAGGTCCGAGATCGTCGCGGCACCTTCCCTCGCCCCGTGACGAATGGCGCGAAAAGAGGGCACCCTCGGGAATCGAGTGGTGCCCTTTCCCTTTCCACGCGTTTTTCCGGATGAGCCGATACGGTTTCGAGCTGTCAAAAGAGAACCGCATACCGGCGGCCTTACACTTCGGTAAATTGTTCCTCCTCCGTCGAGCCGGTGAGGGCCGTGGTGGAAGAGCTGCCGCCGGAGATCACCATGGACACTTCGTCGAAGTAGCCGGTACCCACTTCCCGCTGGTGGCGGGTCGCCGAGTACCCGTGCACTTCGCTGGCAAACTCCCGCTGCTGCAGTTCGGCGTAGGCGGCCATGCCCCGTTCCTTGTAGTGGCGAGCCAGTTCGAACATGCTGTGATTCAGGGCGTGGAAGCCGGCCAGGGTGACAAATTGGAACTTGTAGCCCATTTCCCCCAGCTCCTCCTGGAAGCGGGCGATGGTTTCATCATCCAGCTTTTTCTTCCAGTTGAAGGAGGGGGAGCAGTTGTAGGCCAACATTTTCCCCGGATATTTGGCGTGGATCGCCTCGGCAAACCGGCGGGCTTCCTCCAGGTTGGGTTCCGAGGTTTCGCACCAGATGAGGTCGGCATAGGGCGCGTAGGCCAACCCCCGGGCGATGGCCTGATCCAGGCCGGCGCGCACCCGGAAGAATCCCTCCGCCGTCCGCTCTCCGGTAATAAACTCCCGATCCCGCGGATCCACGTCGCTGGTGAGCAGTTTGGCCGCGTTGGCGTCGGTCCGGGCGATGAGAATGGTGGGGACGCCCATCACGTCGGCGGCGAGGCGGGCGGCGACCAGATTTCGAATCGCCTGCTGGGTCGGAATGAGCACCTTTCCGCCGAGATGGCCGCACTTCTTCTCCGAGGACAGCTGATCCTCAAAGTGAACGCCGGCTGCCCCCGCTTCGATCATGGCCTTCATCAGCTCAAACACATTGAGGGTACCGCCGAAGCCGGCCTCGGCATCGGCGACGATCGGCGCAAACCAGTGGCGCTTGGCGCCGCCTTCCGCGTGTTCGATCTGATCGGCGCGCTGCAGGGCCTGGTTGATCCGCTTCACCACGTGGGGGACGCTGTTGGCCGGATACAGGCTCTGATCCGGATACATCTGACCGGCCAGGTTGGCATCCGCTGCCACCTGCCAGCCGCTCAAATAGATGGCCTTTAAGCCGGCCTTCACTTGTTGCACCGCCTGGTTCCCGGTGAGGGCGCCCAAAGCCTTCACATGGTGCTCCGTTTTCAGGAGGTGCCACAGGCGCTCGGCCCCCATTTTGGCCAGGGTGTATTCGATCTTGACGGACCCGCGCAGCTTCAGCACTTGCTCCGCGGTATAGGGGCGGACAATCCCCTGCCAGCGTTCGTCCTTTTCCCAGCTCTCCTGAAGGGCTTTGGCTTCCCGGGAATCGATCATGGCCATTCCTCCTTGGTATAATTTTTATAATTTTAACATGATTTGCTTACTGAAATATATCCCTCCCCCTCCCTTCACGCCCAAGCGCCTCGGGGAAAGGGGTTGTGAACAAACCTTTATGGGAATAGCGTTCCAACTCGGAATATTAATTCCGCCCTCGTGGTTTCGGAGTGCCGGAGGGGACGCCGCCTTCGACCGAGGGCAAAGGGCTCGGCGACGTACCCCTCCCGACGATTTCCTCTCCTCACCGCTTTTAATCCAGGTACGCGTATCCCGGCAGGGTGAGGAATTCGGCCAACTGTTCCTGGTTGATCAAGCGGGTCAACAGCTCCCGGGCCTCGTTGAACTTGCCCTTTTCAAAGGCGTCCTCGCCGATCTCCTCCCGGATCCGGTCCAGCTCTTCCTGCATGAGCGACTCCACCAGCTCCCAGGTGACCTTGCGGCCGTCCTCCAATTTCCCCTCGGGATGGCGGATCCACTGCCACAGCTGGGCCCGGGAGATTTCCGCCGTGGCTGCATCCTCCATCAGGTGGTCAATGGCGACGGCGCCGTAACCCCGGAGCCAGGCCTCCACATAGAGAAGTCCCACCCGCAGGTTGGTCCGGACCCCCTGTTCGGTGATGGGCCCCTCGGGCACCGCCACCAGGTCCTCGGCGGTGACTTGGACATCCTCCCGCTTCCTGTCGATCTGGTTGGGCGAAGGCATCAGCTCGTCAAAGATCTCCTTGGCCACCGGGACCAGCCCCGGATGGGCCACCCAGGTTCCATCATGACCGTCGCTGGCCTCCCGCCGTTTGTCTTCCCGCACCTTGGCCATGGCCGCCTCGTTCTTTTCCGGATCGTTCTTCACCGGGATCTGGGCAGCCATACCGCCGATCGCCGGTGCCCCCCGCCGGTGACAGGTTTTGATGGTGAGCAGGGTGTAGGCCCGCATGAAGGGAACCGTCATCGTCACCCGGCTCCGGTCGGGGAGGATCACCTCCGGCCGATTGCGGAACCGCTTCAGATAGCTGAAAATGTAATCCCATCGGCCGCAGTTCAATCCCGCCGAGTGCTCCCGCAGCTCGTAGAGAATCTCATCCATCTCGAAGGCGGCCATGATCGTCTCGATCAGGACGGTCGCCTTGATAGTCCCCCGGGGGATCCCCAGTTCATCCTGCGCAAAATTGAAGACATCGTTCCACAGGCGGGCTTCCAGGTGGCTTTCCATCTTCGGGAGATAGAAATAGGGACCCGTTCCCCGGTCGATCAGTTCCCGGGCATTGTGGAAAAAGTACAGCCCGAAATCGAACAGCCCGCCGGATACCGCATCGCCGTCGACAAACAGGTGCTTCTCTTCCAGGTGCCAGCCCCGAGGCCGGACGATCAGCGTGGCCACCTCATCCTTGAGGGCGTACGTCTTTCCCTCGGGGCTGACGAAATCGATCTGCCGGCGGATGGCGTCCCGCAGGTTGATCTGCCCCTGGATCACATTGTTCCAGGTCGGAGAGAGGGCATCCTCAAAGTCGGCCATAAAGCATTTGGCCCCGGAGTTGAGGGCGTTGATCACCATCTTTCGGTCCCCGGCCGGTCCGGTGATCTCCACCCGACGGTCCTTCAGATCCTCCGGCAAGGGTGCGATGGTCCAGTCGCCCTCGCGGATCGATCGGGTCTCCGGCAAAAAACCGGGCATCTCTCCGGCGTCGAGCCGCTCCTGGCGCTGGGCGCGCCGGGCGAGGAGCTCCTTTCTCCGCTCGCCGAAGTTCCGTTCCAACTTTGCGACAAAGGCCAGCGCCTCCGGAGTCAAAACCTCCGCCACCTCCGGCGTCACCTGGCCCTTCACCTCGACCCCTTCCGGACTAGAGAGGGTGGTGGTCATGGACAATGCTTCCCCCTTCCCGCTTGGCACCATGCTGTAATATTACAATTCACCTTTTCACTGTTATTGTATTACAACAGTGGTCGCCTTGCAACCACCTCTTTTTCATTTTTTCACTTCTTTCCGATTCAAATCCCCGTCCCCGCTCCCGACTCCGCGGCCAAAGGGCCGCTGCATTGACATCCGTCCTCCAACCTGATAAAGTGTACGTGCAGATGGGAAATGCGATGAACGGGCCGACAGGGGGAACTCGGCGTCCCAGAGAGCCGGCGGCTGGTGCGAAGCCGGTACGCAGAGCCCCTTGCACCCACCCCGGAGCAGCCGGTGATGAGCCGTGCCGGAGCCCCGCCGTTAACGGGTCAAAGTGGGCCGCCGATCCCAGGCGGTCAATCAGGGTGGTACCGCGGAGCGACTCTCCGTCCCTATCGGGGCGGAGTTTTTGTATTTTTAAGGAAAGGAGCGTTTGCCATGGCAGATGAAAAGGGCGTAACCCCTCAATCCGAAGATTTTTCCCGATGGTACATCGACACCATCCGCAAGGCGGACCTGATGGATTATTCTCCGGTCCGCGGCTGCATTGTGTTCAAGCCGGACGGATATGAGCTCTGGGAGCGAATCCAGGCCGGCCTCGACAAGCGGTTCAAGGAAACCGGGCACCGCAACGCCTATTTCCCGATGCTGGTGCCGGAGAGCTTCTTTCAAAGGGAAAAGGATCACGTGGAAGGGTTCAACCCGGAGCTGCCCTGGGTCACCGAGGCCGGCGGTGAACAGCTGGAGGAGCGGCTGGCTCTCCGGCCCACCTCTGAGACGATCATCGGCCACATGTACAGCCAGTGGATTCAGAGCTACCGGGACCTGCCGGTGTTGATCAACCAGTGGGCCAACGTCTTCCGGTGGGAGAAGCGGACCCTGCCTTTCCTGCGCACCTCGGAATTCCTCTGGCAGGAAGGACATACCGCCCATGCGACGGAGGAAGAGGCGCGGCAGGAAACGATGCAGATGCTGGAGGTCTACCGCGATTTCGTGGAGAGCGAACTGGCCATTCCCGTCTGGACCGGAGAAAAGACGCCGTCGGAGCGCTTCGCCGGGGCTGTTCAAACCTATTCGATCGAAGCGATGATGAAGGACGGCAAAGCGCTGCAGGCGGGAACCTCCCACTTCCTCGGCCAAAACTTCGCCAAAGCCTTCGACATTCAATTCCTGGACCGGGACAACCAGTTGAAGTACGTATACACCACGTCCTGGGGCGTATCGACCCGCCTGATCGGCGCCCTGATCATGGTGCACGGAGACGATCAGGGGCTCGTGTTGCCGCCCCGGCTGGCGCCGGTTCAGGTGATCATGATCCCCGTCGGTCCGCCCAAAAAGCGACAGGACGTGATGGAGCCCTTCGACCGGATTTACGAAACGCTGAAGCGGGCGGGCATCCGGGTCAAAGCCGACCTCCGGGACGAAAGCCCGGGCTGGAAATTCAACGAGTGGGAGATGCGGGGCGTGCCGCTGCGGGTGGAGCTGGGCCCCCGCGACGTCGCCAACAACCAGTGCGTCCTGGCCCGCCGGGACACCGGCGAGAAGCTGACGGTCCCCCTGGACAAGGTGTTGGAGACCGTTCAATCCCTGCTGGATCAGGAGATCCAGAAAAACCTGTTCCGGATGGCCGTCGACTTCCGCGATCGCCACTCCCATCTGGAGCTGGAAACCCTGGAAGACCTGCAAAAACACATCGCCGCTTCCGCCGAGCGGGGCGAGCCGGCGGGATGGATGCTGGCCGGTTGGTGCGGCAGCGACGACTGCGAAGCCAAGGTGAAGGAAGAAACCAAGTTCACCTCCCGCAACATTCCCTTCAACCCGCCCGTCGCCAAGAAGCGTTGCCTCGTGTGCGGCGACAGCGCCGAGCACACCGTCTGGTTCGCCCGGGCCTATTGAGATCGGGCGATATTCCGCTCCTGTACAGCTGCCCGGGCCGAAGGGCCCGGGCTTCCCTTTTGACAACGTCGGGAAAGGTAACGGTGCCACCGGCTCCATGGCATTTGCTTGTCAAATGCTTCAACCCGGGCGATGGCCCGGGTTGTGCAATTTCCGGCAAACCGCGAAACCTGGAAATCGGGGAAGCGATTTTTCGTGGAGCAACTCGCCACTGCGCGGAGCTGAGACAAACAGTCGACTTCGCCGGATGCTATTCGCCTGGTGTTGTGGCTGAATCCCCTTTTTACCCATAAGGAGTGAGACTGTGATCGATTCCGCATACCTTCGCGTTCTCCGGAAGATCCATGACCGCCTGGCCGACTCCCCCGCAGTCTGGGTGGTCACCGGCAGCCTGGGCATGGCCCTGCAGGGAATGCCGATGACGGTGAACGACATCGACATCCAGACCGACCGCTCCGGCGCCTACGAGATGGAAAGGCGCTTCGCCCCCTTTGTCACGCGACGGGTCACCTTATCCGAGGCGGAGAACATCCGCTCCCACTTCGGCCGCTTAACCATCGACGGCATCCAGGTGGAGATTATGGGGGACATCCAGAAGCGGCGGGCGGACGGGCGCTGGGAAGAGCCCGTCGATCCCGCCCGTCACCGCCTGTACGTGGAAAGGGACGGGATGCGCATCCCGGTGCTCTCCCTGGCGTATGAATACCGGGCCTACCTCCGGCTGGGCCGCAGGGAGAAGGCGGAGAAGATCCGGCGGTGGATCGAGGGGCAAAATGCCCGGTAGCGAATTGGAGTCCGGCTGCCGCAAGCGGCGCGGAACCGTCGAACCGATTGGTGAAAGGAGAAAACGAGGCGACCCACCTTCCCTTCGGCGGAAAGCCGTTTCCGCCTTCCGCACCGGTCACGCGCTACCCCCAGATGCGTTCTCGCCCCGGGCATGTCCCCGGGCACGGGGCAGCAACAGGGTGAAGGTGGTGCGCCCCGGCACGCTTTCCTTCAGAAACAGATCCCCCTTCTGGGCCCGGGCCAGCAACCGGCTGATGGGCAAACCCAACCCCATCCCCCGGGTTTTCTCCTGCTTCTTCTTCCCCCGGTAAAAGCGCTCGAAGACCAGCGCCTGTTCCTCGGGCGGAATTCCCGGTCCGTCGTCG
>JAJYSD010000005.1 GCA_021793745.1 Bacillota bacterium | reverse complement strand
CCTGAAGCAGTCGCCGTCCCGTGGACAATCCCGCTCCAAAAAAGGTGTCCGGTGCACATCCGACACGCAGGTTCTTCCGCTTCGCCAAGGAAAGGATGCGGCGCCCCTCTTCCGGATCCACCGCCAGGGGCTTTTCCGAATAGACGTGTTTGCCCGCCTCCAGGGCCGCCAGACTGATGGCGGCATGGGACCGGGGAGGCGTCAGATTCAGGATCAGATCGACGGCCGGGTCATCCAGCAATTCCTCCACACTGCAGGCGACGGGAACCCCGTAGCGGGCGGCCTTTTTCCGAGCCCGTTCCAGGTCCAGATCCGCACAGGCGACGACCTCCATCCCGGCGAACCGGCGGAGGTTTTCCAGATAGACCCCGCTGATGTTGCCGCATCCCGCGATACCGATCTTCACCGGTGCCCCTCCTTTCCCGTCCGGGCGGCCCACTTCATGCCCCGGATCACCATGGTTTTCACCGGCTCCATGCGGAGAACATCCGGCGTGTGACCGAGGGAGCAGTAAAAAACCCGTCCTGCCCCGTATGATTTGGTCCAGGCCACCGGCATCGCCGATCCGTTGTGGGCCGTCGTCTCCGCCAGCACCCGGATGGCCGGATCAACGTGCATGTAGTACAGTTCAGAGACCACATCAAAGCTGGTCAATCCCTGGGTGATCGGATGGTGGCGGTCCGCGATGCGCACCGGATAGGCGACGGAATCCCCTCCCGGATGAGCGACGAACTGGCCTCCCACCATATATTGAAAGCCGGGGGCCTCCCGGAAGGCGTCCCCCATGCCCCCGTGAAGGCCGGCGAGGCCGGCCCCCCGCTCCACGGCCTCCATCAAATTTTGCAGCGCTTCATCCCCGATGCGGCCCATGGTCCAGTTGGGAATGACGAGGTCCATCTGCAAAAGCTTGTCCCGGTCCAGCAAACAGTTCAGGGTGTCCGCCACTTCCACATCGATGCCCTCACCGGTCAGCCATTCCTCCAACATGTTAGCCACTTCCTCCGGATGGTGCCCCGGCCATCCTCCCTGAAAGATCAGCGCCTTTTTCATGTCGATGCCCCTCCTCTCATCCTCATGGCGACGGATCGGTCACAAGGGCCCGGGGGATACACTCCTTTTACGGCAAACACTTCCGCCAAAGGGATGAATCGGGCGGAGCTGGCCAATCATCCCGCATTCATCTGCACACAGCCCTTTCCTTTGCCAATGCCCGGATATATGTTAAAATTTTTAATAAATTCATTATATATTGTATCAATATTTCCCGCCAGCGGTCAATTGTTCCCCTAAGGAGAGCTCTCCATCGGGTCGACTTCATCACCGTAACGGGCACCGCATCTGTGCGCCTCAAAAAACCTCGCATACCGAGGCTTGGCAGCCGACATGCCGCTTCATTTTCCATAGCCCAAAACAAGCCGGTGCATGCCGTATTCCGTGATTCCCAGCAAAACCCCGGCCAGCAAGGCCGCGTCCGGGGTCACCTCGGACCCGGGAAACAGAAAAGAGGCCCCCCAAATGGTGAAGACCATAAAGCCGCCCCCCAACAGTACCGCCAGGGGGTCCCCGGTCCGGGGCAATACCCAGCGATCCGCAAAGTGACCGACAATGGCCAAAAACAGGGCCACCAGCCCAGGAAGCCACCGGGGCTCATAGTGGAATTCGGCGGATAGGAAGTCCACACCGTACAGAATGGCGCTGTAGAGAAGAAATTTCAACAAGCCGTTCACGATATTCCCCCATTATCCCAGGATGTTATATGAAAGTATTTCCAAAAATGGTTTCTTCCAGTATTTGAGCCGTCCCATCCGGGGAAGACTAAGAAAAAAACCGGTCGCCGAGGAGGGGACACCCTTGTTCCTCGACCCTGAAGAGCGCATGCTGGTGATTCGGGCACTGCAAAGGGTGATTGAGACACAACCCCCCTATGCCCGATCCGATCAGTACAAACAGCTGTTAGACCGGCTGAAGGGGGAAAGCCTGGAACCGCCCGAGGAATATCCCCATGATTACGACGAATTTTAAGGGAAACCGGCCTTAAAAAAACCAAACACTCCTTTTCACCATAGGATGGGAAAAAAGGAGTGTGGTTTTATGCCCCGCATCGTCGTTTCCCTGTCCCAACGCCGATTGTATCTGTTCGAGGGGAGCCGTCTGATCCGCTCCTATCCCGTCGGCATCGGCCGGATCGCTTCCCGAACCCCCACCGGCAGGTATACCATCATCAACAAGGTTCCCTACCCCTACTCCTGGCCCGGCGGTCCCTTGAGTGCATACGGAACCCTGTGGATGGGGTTAAGCCGGCCGGGATACGGGATCCACGGAACCAACCGGCCGGACTCCATCGGACAGATGGTTTCCAGGGGATGCATCCGCATGCACAACGAGGATGTGGAGGATTTGGGCAGACGGGTGGGCATCGGCACCCAGGTGATCATCCAGGAGGGGCCCGCAGGCGTTTCCGACAGGAGCCACACCTCCGATGCGGATCCCCTTCCGCAGTGAAAAGGGCCCCCGGGGACGCGGAATAACCGTCCCCGAAGACCCTTCTCGGCTTCAGTCCTTCAAGGAAAAGTTCCCACACCCAACCGGAGGAGCATATCCCGCCTCGTTTCCGGATCGATCCAAGGCATTACCCAGCCCGGATCCCCGGCGACCCGTTTCTCGCCCCTCCGGTGGTTTTTCATCGCATCACGGCTCATGCTCCCGTTCACCAACCCGCCTCCGGGTGACGAACCAGCTTCACTTTTCGAAGGAGAAGCGACGGGCTGTCGTCATCCGCCTCCGCCAGCGGACGGGATGTGATCAGAAAGGAAAAGGGCTCGTAGGCGCGCCCGTCCTGGAGAAGCAATCCCGCGTGATCCTTCGGAAAGGCGATGGCCTTTTCCGTCCCGTCCTCCAGACGGAAGCAGAAAATATACGTCCTTTTTTCCCGGTCATACAACCAGGCGTAACGATATCCCCTGGAGGGGCGCTCCACCACGTCCCCCCACTCGGGGATCGACAAGACGAGCACATTCTCGTTCCCCAATTCCGCCCATGCCCCATCTTCGGGAATGGCCGCCTCCTGCACCCGGGGAATGTAGCGTTTGGTCATTCTCTCTCCCCTTCCACCTCGTTCAGCCCCCAGCCATTTGGATCAGCAGCGGAGCGATCGCCGTCAGGTCCCATCCCTCGGTATCGATGGCATCCAATCGGCCGGGGGGACCGATGATCATCGTGGGAACCGGATTCATCGTGTGGGTTTTGACCCGAAAGTCCTCACTGTTTCCGTGATCGCTCACCAGAACCACCACGTCATCTTTCCGCCTTTGACGGATCAATTCACCGAGAAAGCGATCGTAGGTCGTCACGACCCAGGAGATCAATTCGGTATCCTGCCTGTGTCCCGCCAAATCGCTCAGAAAAAACTCATGGACGGCCAAATCGTAATCCCATGCCGTCTCCAACAGGTGATGGGCCGCCTCCTCCGGAGCGATTTCCGATATGCCCGGATGGCGTCCCACCAGCGTTCGGCGGGTAAGATCATGATAAACCGCGCGACCGGAGAGCAAGTCCTCCATCATCCGCAGCGGTTCGCGGGCGCTCTGGATGGCCGCCGTCGATACGGAAACCCAACCCCGGCGCGTCGTTGGGAGGTTGAAATACTCCTCCGAATAACTGTTGAGAAACGTGGCCTTTTTTCCGCGGCGTTCAAACTGCAGGTACACATTATCCCGCTTCACCCATTCCCGCAGCCTTCGGAAGGGCAATCCGCTCAGGTGCCTTCCCATCGCCGCGGGGGCATTCCGGCCGGTAAAAATGGTCGCTTGTCCCGTAGCGCTTTGGGGCAGACCGGCGACACCCAACGTCGCATCCGTTTCGATCAGAAGCGTCGACTCCGTTGGGCGGCCGACAGCGCTTTTCGTGAGCGAATGCCCGTCCAAGATCCGGTCCAGATGGGGCGTCGGCACCGTGAACCACGGGTTGTCGGGAATTTCGTCACCCAGACCGACTCCGTCGATAAACAGCATGATGACCGACATCCAGATCCTCACTTCCCACTGTCGGTTATCTTTCTATTTTACCACGCCCCTGCGCCGGTGTTGAGGAATAGCGTCCAATATACTATCATAACATGCAGCGATAAAAACCCGGAGGATTGACATGCGCCTATTCAGTGAAATGAATGAGGAGGAACTCCGGCGGGAGATCGGGCGCCTAGAAGAAGAATGGAAACGGGCGCAGAGAAAAGGTCTCCTCAGCGAACAGGAGATCCTCCGTCAACGGCTCAATATGGCCAAGTCCTACCTGATGGATCCGCATCAAATCAAACCCGGCCGCAGATACAAGGCGGAAGGATCCGATAAACCCTTTTTGGTGGAATACCTCAGGGGGGTTATGGCCTGGGGACACTGGGAAGGGGAAGCCGAATCCGTCGCCCTGCCGATCGGGATTCTGAAACCGGATGAACCGGTGGATTGAGGAGGCGTCGAGGATGGCCCCGGACAAGCAGGCAATCCGCATGCGCGTATGGAAGGCGATGGAAGAGGCCCGTGTCGGCCGTTTTCCCCTGCCCTTGACCGGGCGGATTCCCAATTTTCAGGGGGCTGAACAGGCGGCCCACCGCGTCACGCAGTTGGAAGCCTACCAAACGGCGCGAACGGTGAAAGTGAATCCGGATTCGCCCCAACTCCCCCTCCGCGCCCAGGTGCTGAAGGACGGAAAGACGCTGCTCGTCCCTACGCCTCGTCTAAAGGCCGGGTTCATCCAGGTGCGTCCCGAATGGGTTCCCCCCGGCGAAGAACGCCGGGCTGCCAGTCTTTCTCGGCTTCGGGAATACGGCCGGGAACTGCCCCTGTCGGAACTCCCCGCCGTCGATCTGATCGTCGTCGGCTCCGTCGCCGTCCATCGGGACGGGCGGCGGCTGGGAAAAGGGGAAGGGTACGCCGACCGGGAATACGCCATCCTGCGGGAGTTGGGCAATCCTCCCGTCCCTGTGGTCACCACGGTCCATTCCATCCAGGTGGTGGAGGAGGAGATTCCCTTTGAGCCCTTCGACCTCGCCGTCGATTGGATTGTGACCGAACGGGAAACGATGGCCACCCGCACCCCGTACCCCAAGCCCTCCGGGATCGACTGGGAACGGGTTACCGACGAGGAGCGCAAGGAGATGCCGGTCCTGGAAGAGATCCGATCATTGCTCCTTCGAAAAAGAGAAGCCTCCGATTGAGGAAACGCTCGACTCGCGAAAGATCTCCGGCGACGGCGTCCGGGTATATTATATAGAGATGATAGGATCGGCATTTCCTTCGGAAACCGGCTGGCGCACCTGCGCAAGGAAGGAGGAATTCCATGGCAGACTGGAATCTGTCCGATGCCTATACGGATCAAAAGGCAGAAACCATCCGGCTGGAGATCGGGCCGGCCTTATACGAATACTTGATGAAAGAATCCGACTTTGCCGCGACCATCCAGAGCCTGCGGAAATCGGTTCTCCAGGAGCGAGGGGTCTATCTGCCCGCCGTCCGGATTAAAACCGGTTCCGCCGAGGAGCCGAACCGTTATGTCATCCGCATCCGGGGCAGGCGGGTGGCCGACGGCGAGCTGTATCCGCCGCTGCGATTCTCCACCCAACAGGAGTCCGATCGACCCGCCATTCACCCGATGAAACGGGTCGAAGGGTATTGGACAGAGGGCGAGGGGGAAACGGCCCGGGAGATCATCACCGCCCACCTGCGCCACATCCTCCACTCCCGGGTGGATGAGCTCTTCACCTACGAGCTGGCGGTCCGCTGGCTGAAACAGGCGCGATCCCACGTCCCCGAACTGGTCGACGAGCTGAAGGAACGGGGAATGACACCGGGCCTCCTCTGGTCGGTGATCAAACTCCTCCTTCGGGATCGAATCCCCATCCACCCCTTTGAGGAGCTATTGGAAAACATTTTGGACTACTACATTTCCCATCCCCCTCACGGGTATGCCCCGCCGGAATGGACCCATCCACATCCCGAATCCATCGCCAAATTTATCGCCGAAAAGCGGAAGCGGCGCATGCCCGCGAAAAAAAGTACCGGCAATGTAATCGGCTTCGTCAAATGAACCCTCCGATGGCGGAGGGTTCTTTTTTTGATGGAAAAGGTCTTTTTTGATTAGTGAAAGGGATTATCTTGGAATTTTTTTGAACATACTAGCCCTAGGAGGTGCAAAGCGATGTATTACGTGATCCGCGATTCGGAAAAATATCCCCCGACCATCCTTCATGAAGACAATTACTTTCAGTGGTACAATCCCATGAAAAAGGATCATCGGGTGGAGTTCCGCGGTTCGATGAACCAGTGCTACGACTACCTCATGTCCCGGTATCCGGGCATCCAGGTGTAAAAGGGATGCGCTTTTCAGGTCGGGAACTTTCAGAAAACTCGCCCTTAACATCCATCCGAAACGCGTCACGGGCCGACGGGAAACCCCTCGGCCCTTCCATTTTTTACTTCCCTTTCCGCAGTAATCCGAACTAAACAAAAAACGCGGGGCATGCTCTCCCGCGTCGTTTCCGATCTCAGCGCTTTTTCTGCCGAACGGGGGGAAGGAGACGAGTCCGGTCCACCATCCGTTTCGGCTTCCAGGTGGAAGGATCGTTTTCGTCGAACTGCTCCAGATATTGGATCACTTCCCGGGTGATCGGGGTGGGGGTGGAAGCGCCGGCGGTCACGCCCACCTTTTTCTTCCCCTTCAGCCACTCCGGGTCGATTTCCGTCACGTCGGCCACCCGGTATGCATCCACACCGGCGATCTCCTTCGACACCTGGGCCAACCGGTTGGAGTTGTTGCTGCGGGGATCGCCGACCACGATCACCAGATCCGTCCCCCGGGCCTGTTTGGCCACGGCTTCCTGCCGAAGCTGGGTCGCCAAGCAGATCTCATTGTAGATCTCCGCCTGGGGGTATTTCTCCTTCACCCGTTTCATCAGATGCTCGGTATCCCACTTGCTCATGGTGGTCTGGTTGGTAACCAGGACCTTGTCGGCCTTCAGGTCGAGGGCATCCACATCCGCTTCCCGCTCCACCAGATGGACGCGGCCGGGAGCCACTCCCATCGCTCCCTCCGGCTCGGGGTGGCCGCTCTTGCCGATGTAAACCACCTCGTACCCCTCGGCGACCTTCTCCCGAATCAGGTCATGGGTACGGGTCACATCGGGGCACGTCGCATCGACCACCGTCAAACCCTTCTCCTGGGCGCGGCGCCGCACTTCCGGCGACACCCCGTGGGCGGTAAAAATCACCGTTCCCTTGTCCACCTGATCCAGCAGCTCCAGGCGGTTATCCCCGTCCAGGGTGATAATCCCTTCCTTTTTGAAGGCTTCCACCACATGCGAATTGTGCACGATCATCCCCAAGATATGGATCGGCCGCGGAAGGGTGGGATCCTTCGCCGCCTGCTGGGCCAGCACCATGGCATCGACAACACCGTAACAATAACCCCGGGGGGCAATTTTAACCACTTCCATAACCCTTTTCCCCTCCCAGCCCTGTTTTCTTTTTCAGGGCGGATTCTTCCCTATTATATCTCACCTGCCGTACAAAGGCCAAAATGCGCCTTACCGTAAGAAAAGGGGATTTTTCAGGAATTTGGAAAACAAGCAAAAAATGTCGAGTTTTGTATGTTGAGGACAGCCCGTAAAAATCATTTTTTATTGGTTCGAATTATCGATATGCATTGATAAAACGGGAAGAATATTATATGATTCTTTAAAGAGATAAACCTTTTCGCACGCTGGATGAAGGGCACGATAAACCATCGGGTGACAGGCCAGGAGGGAATTCGTTTTTTGAGGAGGGGTTACTTCGTTGAGAAGGAAAAGTCTTTCAATTTTGACAGTCGCCCTCTCCCTGACGCTCGTCAGTCCTTCGGTCTATGCCGGCTCCCAGGAGCCGCCCATCGGTCCCGCCCCGGGCCCTCCAAAGACGCCGGCTGAAAAGGAAGCGCCGTCAACGCCCAAGCCATCGAATCCCCCCGGGCAGAAGCGGACCCTTGAACCGCCCTTCGACCTGTCCCGGGAATCCTCGGCCGCCAAGCCTTCGAAGCCCTCCAAGGATGCGCCGGATGGGACATCCGACAAGGGAGAGCGAAGCCAACCCCTGAAAAAACGCCTGGAACGAGCGCTTCCATCTCCAAAGGACTTTACCGAACCGAATCAGTCCGGCCCGATCTGGAAACGGTTGAAGCCGACCGATCCCGAGTCCAAATCGGCGAACCGCTCCGGGGCAAATTCAAAATCTTCTCCAGAAACCTCGGATGAACGGTCTGCGGAGAAGCAGCCCAACCCCCGGCAGGAGCGGAAACCGACGGACTCAGCCGACCTTCGCCGGGGACAGGAGCCGAACACCATCCCTCGAGTGGCGGAGGCAAAGCCGGCCGGGGTTCCGTCCGAAAACCGGAAGCAGGATTCGCCAAAAAAATCCTCGGACACTCCCTCCCCGGAAGCGGCATCATCCGCGGACCGGGCAACGGCCAGGACCGGAGGAAGTTCACCGAACCTGGCGATAGCGACCCGTCCCGGGAAAGAAGCGGATCGGCGAACGGAGGTCGCCGCATCCTCCGCTCAAACCGATCGGCAGCTTCCCCGCACGGAGGAAACCCCCCTGCCCAAAACGGCCAGTCACGGCCCGTGGATGATGATCATCGGCCTCTTGACGGCAGTCGTCGGCTGGGCGGGGCGAAAAATCAGTTCCTCCGAGGGTTGACGGAGAGTGAAGCGACACGTCTTTTCCCTCATCACCCTGGCGGGTCTGGGGCTCTTCGCCTTCGGACTGTGGGAGATTTGGCAGCTCTGGAACATGGATCGCCAAACGGTCCCCGACGCCTCCACATCGGCCCAAACCTCCCGGGAGACAGCCCCTCCGACGAAATCGGAATCTCCCAAGTGGGTGGTCTATGACCGCCGGCCGGAGCGGGGACAAATCTTTGGAAAACTGTCCATCCCCCGGATCAACGCGGAATTCCCTCTGGTGGAAGGAACGAGGGAGCCCCAGCTCCGCAAGGGGATCGGTCACGCGGAAACCAGTGTCCTGCCGGGAGAACCCGACACCTCGGTGATCGGTGGACACCGGGAAACCAGACTTCGGCAAATCGGTGAACTGGAAAAGGGCGACCCCATCCTTGTGGAAACGGAGGCGGGACGGTTCACCTTCCGGGTGACCCGTTCATGGATTGCCGATCGATCCGAAACCGTAAGATCCAACGGTAAAGGACAGGCCAAACTGCTACTCGTCACCTGTTATCCCTTTCACTACGTCGGCAATGCGCCCAAGCGCTACCTCGTCGAGGCAAAACTGACCAGGATGATTCCCAATTCCTGATGAACCACGGGACAGAGGGCCTCTGTCCCTTTCCGTTATAGCGAAAATCGATAGTGGTTGTGGAGATCACCGCGTCCCTGACAGCCTCGGCAAACCCTTGCCGGGGCGTCGGAGGAAACCGCGACCTTCGCCGTGACAAGGCGCTTCGCGGACCACCTCCCCTATCGATTCCCGTTTCACTTCTGACCGAAAGGGGGAAAAGGCGTGTACTGGCGAAGGGTGCGGATGATCGTGATCACGGCGATCCTCCTCTTCCTCGCAGCCAAGGGAGCCTACGACATTCTCCGCCCGCCCCGGGCCCCTGCCGCAGCGGACACCGACAACACCAAAAGCGCGCCCGTTCAGCTGGAAGCCCGCAGAGGGGCGGAAAACTACGCCGTCTATTTCACCCATTTCTGGTTGACGGGCAACCTGGAAGAGGCCAAAAAGTTTGCCGCAGAGGGATTCAATCCGCCGGCCTTCGGGAAACCCCGAAAGGTGGAAAATATCATCGCATGGGATATGAAACCCTCGGGCAAAGAGAAGGCGAATGTCACCGTTCGCGCTCTCCTGGATGAAGGACAGGTCGTATATCTGTCGGTTCCGGTCACCGTGCGTCAGGATCGTTTCGGGGTGATCGGCCTGCCGAACTTCATTCCCGAGCCGACGCCGGCGAAGGCCCCAAAAGAGGAGCCCCTCCCGCCGGTGACGGATTCGGCCACCACGCAAGCGGCCCGTTCCCTGGTCGAATCCTTCTTCCGGCAGTACACCCAGGGGACTCCCCAGGACCTGGCCTTGCTCTTCAGCGACAGCCGGCCGCGGCGGGTGTTGTCCCCATCCCTCAAAGCCGAGTACGGGGGACTGGAGAGGATTCACGTCAGCCGACCGGAGAAGGACCAGCTGCAGATTGACGCCCGGGTTCGGCTGAAAATCGATGGAGAGGCGGTTCCTCAGACCTTTCAATTCCAAGTGGAGAAGAGCGGAAACCGCTGGTTGATCAAAAAGACCATTCCGGAAATCCCGCGGGAGTAAAGGAGGAAAGCTGATGGATCGGTTATTTCTCGCGCTCGTGCTCTTGCAGGCCCCTCAGGAGAATAAACTGTGGAACTTTGTTAACAATTTTGAAAACTGGATCCGTCCCAACCTGGAGCAAGCCTATTTTCTCATCGTCCCGATCATCTTCTTCACCATGCTGGTCGTCAAGAGCGCTCGTCCCAAACTGCCCGCCTTCATCGCGGGGGCTGCCATCGCCGGGGTTTTCATCTTAAAGGAAGATGCGCTCCGCAACACCATCGAATTTTTTGCCGGGTTTTTCTGAGGCGGTGGAACCGTGCAACGGATGGACGAAGAGTGGGTGCCTTCCTACCACGAGGGGTGGAACCGATCGATCCGCGTCTGGGTCTCGCTGATCTGGATTCCCTTCTTCGGTAAATATCTGAAGGGGTTTTGGCTGGATTTCCAGACGGCCATCCTCTTCTTCCTGTTTGAGGGGATCGCCTACGTGATGGATCAGTACCTGGGCCTCAGCCTCCTGCCCCTGAACCAGTACGTCACAGTGCCCGTCGGACTGGTCTTCCTGATCAACAAATTCATCAAACCCCGGGCCCGATCGCTCGTTCACGGGTTCATCTCCTTCATCGAATTCATCCGGACGGAAAAAAGGGTCTCCGGGAACCTGGAGCCCGTCGATGCCGGTCGGGAGCGGTTCCGCATCCTGAGTCGACGCGTTCCGGTCCGGAACAAGCGCAAGAAAAGCGGCGGTTGAGTCGACCGCCGTTTTTCTCAAGGAGGGTATGAATGTGAAACGGAAACGGCTTGAGGTGCCCGCTCTCTTTCGTTCCGGTAACCTGATGATCACGAAAGACGGGAGAGGCCAGGCCTTTTATCGGGTGCCGCAGGTGAACTACGAGTTTCTCTCCTCCGCGGAAAAACGGGGATTGCGCGATCATCTGGCCAACTTTCTCAATGAATTTCCCCACACCCTGACCTGGTGGCAGGTCCCCGTCCCCCACTCGCCCCAGGATGTGTTGGATCAGGGCCGATCCCAGGTTCCCGCCGATCGGCTCAAGGCCTGGGAGGAAAACATCCGGTCCACGGCGGAGGCGATTCGGGAAATGGTCCCCTACCGGCATCCCCTCTATCTTGCCGTCGACCTGGAACCGGCCACCGGAAACCTGGGCGAGGAGATCGCCCGCAACTTCTATGAGATCATCCGGGATCCCATGGCCCTCATCGACGACATCATGGGCGGCGAACCCTATCGCCTGCCCTGGAGCGAGTGGAAACGATTTGAACAGGCGGAGGAGGAAATCTTCCAACGCATCCGGCAGGAATTCCACTCCGGCATCGAGCGCTGCAGCGAAAGCGAAGTGCTTTGGCTGATCGAACGGTGCGGATGCCGGGGCATCAGCCCTCCCTACCAGGAGGAACCGATGGAGCTGGTGGTGCAGGACGGCCACATCTACACCTCCCGGGCCGATCTGGAACGGGGGCTCCACGATGTGGTCCTGGACTTCGGGAAACAGCTCGGGATGGTCAAGTGGACCAAGGAGTTTCCCGACGGCCAGAAGAGCGGCTGGTTTTCCCACCTCACCCTCTCCTGGCTGCCCTGGGGGCTCCGCTTTCCCGGCGGGGCGGAAATCTTTCAGCACGTGCGGGAGCTGGACTTTCCGGTGGAACTGATGGTGCGGACCGTCCCCATTCCCCACGAACAGGCCCTGTCCCAGCTGCAAAACGTCTTCCAGTACATCACCGGGCAAATCCAACATGTCAAAGAATCCGCCCGGGAAGGGGACTCCGATTCCGACGACCTGACGGACTTCGAGCGCGACCTGGAACGGAAAGACACCAACCAGGAGCTCCGGCAAAAGGTGAAGGAGGAGCAGATTCCGCTCTTCCGGGCGCAGATGATTTTCCCCGTGTGGGGAGACAGCCCGAAGATGG